>JANOLY010000023.1:0-11192 GCA_031420055.1 Burkholderiales bacterium
ATCGCACCCACTTTCCAGACCGGCACCATGCGCTTCACCGGCGACCTGGTGCTGGGTGCGGGCACCACGGCGCGGCTGAAGTTCAGTGAACACGGCGGCAACGACAGGCTCGTTGTGGGCGGCGCGCTGGTGGACGGCGGAGGCACGCTGAATTTGGTGTTTCCAACGAACAGCGCGCCCGGCCTCGACCAGGTGTTTACGTTTTTCGAAAGCCCGAACGGCTGGAGCGGCGGTTTCGGTCTGCAGGCGCCGGCTGGCTACGAGATCAGCCACTTCGACCTGCCGCCCAGCGCCAACGGTTCACTGCCCCGCGCTGCCGTGTTCAGCTTGCCCGGTGCCTGGGAGTTCACGACCCCGAACCTCGCCTTTCCGTCGGTGTGGCTGGGCGAACAACGCTTCATCAATTCGACCTTGGTGGATGCCCAAGCCGATTTCTACAACGGCGGCGTGCTGGGCATCCGCAACCAGCCCGACTCGTCACTGCGTGTGCGCAGCTTCATCAATGCCAGTGGCGCGTCGCTGCTGAACAGCGCGCACTTCACGGCCGACACCGGCTTCATCAACGACGGCCTGGTGAAGAACCGCGATGGCGCCGAGTTCATCAACCCGGGGCGGCTTGAGAACCGGCGCGGCGCGACGTTGGAGAACCGCGGGCGGCTCGTCAACGGAGCCGGCGGCCGCATCCTCAACGAAGGCAGTTTCGTGCTCTACGGTGAGCTGCGAGACGAGTCGTTGCTGGCGGCTGCGGGCCAACAGACTGTCACCAACGATGGCGGTCGCGTCGACATCCAGGCCAGCGGCCGCGTGCTGGGCAGCGGCGCTTTCGAGCAGCGTGGTGCCAACGCCGCCACGCACGTGGATGGCCTCTTGCAGGCCGCAAGCATCTTCATCGCCGAAGGCAGCCTGGGCGGCAACGGCCGCGTCAGCGGAGCGCTCTCCATGAGCGGCAATGCACGTTTGGAGCCGGGCAACTCGGTGGGTACCCTCAGCGTGGAAGGCAGCATCATTACGTACGGCAGCGATTTCGTGATCGAGTTGGCGAGCCTGCAGAGCTTTGACAAGCTGGTGGTCATCGGCGACGGGTTGCTCAACGGCACCGTGCGCTTTCGCCTGCTGGACGGCTTTGCGCCGCAAGTAGGCGACAGTTGGCTGTGGCTGGCAGCGAGTGGTGCCATCGGGCTGGGCCTGGACTGGCGTGTGGAAGTGCCCGACGGCGCGACCGGCTGGACCCTGCTGGCCGACGCCGGTGGCACCTACGACCCGCAGGGCCTTCTGCCCGAGCGCGCCTACTTTGCATTCAACCGCGACACGCTCAGCCTGGCCCAGGCCCCCGTGCCCGAGCCCGGCACCTGGGCGCTGTGGCTGGCCGGGCTGGTGGCCGTGGCGCGCATCGTGCGGCGGCGGACAGGTTTACAGCAACCCGGCCATGGGCTACCGTGATGGAGTGTTCAGCATCCGCTTCAATCGACCCGTGGTCCTTACCAGGCATGCGTTGCAGCGCATGGCCGAACGCCAAGTTGATGAAGTGACGTTGTTGCGTGTCATTGACCAAGGTCAGACCCGATACAGCGATGTAAACCGTCTGTGGGTATGGATGCAGGTGCCAGAACGCGATGACAACTTGCTGTGTGCAGTGCTGGTGCTCGAGAGCGCCGTGATTGTGAAGACCGTGATGCACCACTGGGAACCGATGCCATGAAAACCACCTACTTCGACGACGACGACACGCTGGTGATCAGGCTGAGCGACAAGCCTGTGGTGCGTGAGGTGTCGCAGGACTGGAACACCCATGTCAGTTACGCCGCCGATGGCACGGTGGTGGAGACCGTCATCCTGGAGGCCGCGAAGCTGGGCGCTTGGCCGCTTGAGGTGCGCCACGCGGCGTAGCGTCTCCTTTATGTAGGCCCCCTCTAAAGGCGCGCCGCTTCAGGCGCGCGGTTTGATCTTGAACAAAGCCTCGGCATTGCTCTGAAAAAAGCGCTTCTTGTCTTCGGGCGAGAGCGCCATGTTGTCCAGCACGCTGACTTCGTCCACGGCATGCTGGTAGGGGTAGTCCATCGCATACAGCACCCGGTCCATGCCCATGAAGTCTTGCGCGAACTTCACTGCCGGGGCCCAGGCCACGCCGCTGTTGGTGACGTAGAAGTTGTCTTTCAGGTAGTCGCTGGGCTGGCGGCGTATGGGCTTGACGCTGTCGTAGCGCTGGCTGAGCACGGTGGCGCGGTGCATGTAGTCCAGCCGGTAGGCCCAGAAGGGCAGGGCCTCGCCCATGTGGCCGATGACCATGCGCAGTTTCGGGAAACGGTCGAACACGCCCGCCGTGATGATGCGCAGCGCGTGCAGGCCGGTCTCGACGCCGAAGCCGTAGATGGCGCCGTCCAGCCCCGCTTCCTGAAACGGCTGCAACATGTTGGCGGGCAGCGAATTGGGGTGCAGGTAGATCGGCGCGTCGTGCGCTTCGGCGGCGGCGAAGATGTCCCAGAACTTCGGGTCGGACAGGTACTGGCCCTGGGTGTGCGAGTTGATGACCACGGCATGGATGCCCAGCTGCGTGACACCGCGTTCGATCTCCTTGGCCGCAGCAGCCGGGTCCTGCGGCGCCACGGCCAACATGCCGGCAAAGCGCGTGGGGTGGCGGGCAATGGCGTCGGCCAGAAAGTCGTTGGCGCTGCGCGCAAATGACACCGCGGTGGCCGTGTCCATGAACTGCACACCAGGCGAGGTCAGGGCCAGCACCTGCATCGCGATACCCGCTTCGTCCATGTGCTGCAAGCGCAAGTCGTCCAGGTCGGTCAGGCAACGCATGATGTGCTGCGCGCGCGCGCTGGGGCTGCTCATGTAAAAGCCCATCAAGCCCTTGAAGCCGGGGTCGACGCTGGGTGCGTCGAACATGCGGCGGTACATCTGCAGCATCTCGGGTGGTGCAAAGGCCTCTTCGGTGGCGATGCGCTGGTAGGCCGCCTTCGCGGGGCGGGCAGTCGAGGCCGGGTCGGGCAATTGGATTCGCATGGCGTGTTGTGGTTGGGTTCAACAGCGGCAGGTGTAGAGCGTGGGGCCCCGCCGCGGGTCAGAGAATGAAACTCAGCAGCCCCATGGCGCCCAGCTCGTGGGCGTCGAGCACGGCCTGGCGCTGGGCGATGCGCAGGCCTTCGGGCGTCACCCGCAAGACATGCCGGTACTGGCCCACGAAGCTGCGGATGTCGCCGTTGCGGCGGTGGCGGTAGACGACGAAGTTGGCCTCGACGTGCAGCGCATCGCCCAGCCGCGCGGTGATGCGCACGTTGCTGACGATGCGCCGCGTGCGCGAGTGCGGAAACTCGGCGTGCGCGTTGCGGTCTTTCAGCCGCAGCACGCGCTCGTGGATTCTTCTTGCATCGTCGGCCACCATGAACAAGGCCTCGGCGGGCAGCGAGTCGGGCGCGTCATTGCTGGGCACGCGGTAGGTAGCGTCTGCCGTCAGCAGGCCCAGCCACTCGTCGAGCTTCCAGGCGTCGAGCAGGGCGGCTTCTTCGAACAAGAAGTCTTCGACTTCGGCGCGGGTGACAGCGGCTCCCGAGGCCGCGGCCGTCGTCACGCCACGTCCCCCATCAACTGTGCCCACTGCAGCCAGAAGGCGCGCAGGTGAAGCTCGTCGGTGTTGAGCTGCTCACCTTCTTTGGCCATGCCGCGCGACATCACGCTACACGAAACTTCACGCCAGGCCGCCATGCCTTGCTGTACTGATTCCAGCGCTTCCACGTCGTCGGGCGTGGCAAAGCCGCCGGGGCCGTAGAAGGTGAGAAAACTGTCCAGCCGCACTGCGCGCGCCGCAGGCGTTTCTTCCACTGGCCCCAGCGCCCAGGCGCGCACCTTGATGAGGTTGGCCGCCATGGGCTGAAAGCTGCGGATGGTGACCGACGAGCCGTCGTTGATGACGAGGTTGGGAAACACCACCAGATTGCGGTTGGTGTCGGCCACGCGCGTGGCACGCGCCACGCCCAAGCGAGCGAACAGCTCAGTGCGGATGCGCTCGATCTCGGGCTTGGCGGCTTCACCGTACAGCGGTATCCACTTGGCCACCGGGCGGCCGCGGAAGTTGACGTTGTCGATGACGGCGTGGCCATTGCCCAGGGCCTTGCCGATGCCATGGCTGGGCATGGTGGCGCCCACCTGGGCCTTGTCGGGGCGTTTGATCTCGACACCCGAGCGCTTCATGTAGTTCAGCCAGGTGCTGTGCGTCGTCATCAGGTGGTAGTCGTCGAAGCTGTTCTCCACCAGCAGCTTCCAGTTGGCCTTCATGTCGTATTCCTGCGTGCCGCGGATGACTTGCATCTGGCGCGTGGGCGACTGGTCGACGATGAGGTCGATGTACTCCTTGGCGCCGGCCAGGTAGTCCACCAAGGGCTCGGCATTCGGGTTGAACGACAGGAAGACAAAACCTTGATAACTTGCCACGTGCGCGGGCTCGGCCAGGCCGAGCTTGCAGCGGTCGAAACTGGCTGGGTAGCTGGCGGCGCCAGGCACGCCGTCCAGTTCCCCGTCGCGGTTGTAAGACCAGCCGTGATAGAAGCAGAAAAAGCCCTTGGCATTGCCCTCGGGCTCGCGGCAGACGATGGCGCCGCGGTGGCGGCAAACATTCAAGTAGGCGCGCACGGCGCCTTTGGAATCGCGGCAGAAGATGATGGGCCGGCCGCACACATCGCGGGTCTTGAAGTCGCCGGGCTCGCGCACTTCGGATTCATGGCCCACGTAAAGCCAGCAGGTGTCGAAGATGCGCCGCATCTCGGCCTCGAACACCGCCGGGTCGACCAGGGCCCGGCGGTTGACCTGGAAGTCGTGGTGGGCCGGGTCGTTGATGACGAATTCGGGCTTCATGGGCTGGGTGCTCACAGTTTTTCTTCGCGCCAATAGCCCAGGGCTTCCTGCGCCGCACGGTCGGAAAAGCTGAACACGAAACAGTCTTCGTCGGCCTCAAAACGCCAGGGCTCCCAGGGCGGCACCACAAAGCTGTCGTGCGGCTGCAGGCTGTGCACGCGGCCGCCCATTTCAACGCGACAGCGGCCTTGGGCCAGGTGGTAAACCGTGCCGTCCGTGGCCCGACAGGCCTGGCCGCGAAAGCCCTTGGGCAGCAGTTGCATGCGGGCCGACATCGTCAGGAACACCGGGCCGCCGGTGGCCGGGTGGCGGTAGTGCAGCAGGTGGCCGTGCACGGGGTCGGGCGGCGCTGTAGACATCGCGTGCAGGGTGGCGCGGGTGGCCTCGAAGCGAAAGATCAGCGCGCTGTCGGGCGCCTCGACGACGGGGTGCGATTCCTGCGGATGGTTTTCACGAAAGTGCGCGCCAAAGAGCTGGGCAAAGGGCGTGTCCAACCCATCCAGCCAGACCACGGGGCCGCTGCCCAGGTTGCCGTGGTCGTGCCAGGCCCAGGGCGGTGTGACGACAAAGTCGCCCGGCCGCATGGGAATGCGCTCGCCCGCCACGGCCGTGTAGGCGCCTTCGCCCTCGACGACAAAACGCAGCGCACTGGGGGTGTGGCGGTGCGAAGGCGCCACCTCGCCGGGCAGGATGATCTGCAGCCCGGCGTACAGCGCGTGCGTGATGAAAGAGCTGCCGCGCAGGCTGGGGTTTTCCATCACCAGCACGCGCCGGTCGGCCTGTCTCTTGCTGATGAGCTCGGCACTTTGCGCCAGCAAGGGCCGCAGTTCGGCGTAGCGCCACACGGCAGGCACGCAATCAGACCCAGGCACCAGGCGCGCCTTGCGTTCCCACAGCGGCGACAGGTCGCGCGTCGAGATGTGGGCACAAAACGCGGCCAGTGCGGCGGTGGTGTCGGTGCTCATGGCGGGGTGCTCTTGCGGTCGGGCGTCAAGCCACGGCGGGCGGGCCGGGCGCGAAGATCGATGCGCGGCCGCCCGCGCCCTGCACCACCTTCATCGTCATGCCGCCGATGCGTTCGAACTCGATGCGCACCACGTCGCCGCCCTTGATCGGGCCCACGCCTTCGGGCGTGCCGCAGGCGATGATGTCGCCGGGCTCCAGCGTCATGATGTGCGAGGCCACTTCGATCATGCCCGGGATGTCGAGCACCAGGTCGCGCGTGTTGGCGTCCTGGCGCAGTTCGTCGTTCACCCACAGCCGGCCCTGCAGCGCCTGCGGATCGCCCAGCTCGTCTGCGGTGACGATCCACGGCCCCACGGGGCAGAAGCTGTCGTAGGCCTTGCGCGCCACTCGCTCTTCCTTGCCGCGCACCACGATGTCCATCAGGCATGAGTAGCCGAAGACCACGGCAGCCCAGTCTTCACGCTTCACGTCGCGGCAGCGCTGGCCGATGACGATGGCCAGTTCACATTCATGGTCGATGCGCCGGCCTTCCAAGGCCGGCAGCACGATGTCGTCACCCGCGCCGCACAGCGACGACGGCGGCTTCAAGAAGAAGCCCAACTGGTTGGCGCGGCTGTCGCGGCCCATCTCAACACCATGGGCGTGGTAGTTGATGGGGTAGGCAATCACCTTGCTGGCCGCCGGGACGGGCGTGCGCAGCAGCACGCTGGCCAGGGGCACACCGGGGCGCTGCGCCGCGGCCTCGAGTGCCGGGCGCAGCCGGGCAAAGTCGGCGATCAAGCGGTTCATCGCCACCGGCGGCCAAGCCAAGGCGTCGGTGCCGATCAGGTCTGAAACGTCGACGATGCGCTCGCCGATCACGAGGCCGATCTGGCCCTGGTTGAAGCGTGTGAGTTTCAAGTTGCAAGCTCTCGTTTACCGGGGTTGCACTTTACGCCGAATTCTTCACAATGAACCACCGTTCCGTATAACAGAACGGTATGAAAACCCGGATTCGCCACCCGCCCACTCAGGAGTAAAGATGCTGAAACCCACGCCCACCCGTCGTGCATTGCTGGCTTGCGCCCTGGCGCTGGCCACCACCAGCGGCTTGCCCAGCCTGGCCTGGGCCCAAGCCAGCGCCTACCCCAGCAAGGCCATCACGCTGATCGTTCCCTACAGCACCGGCACCACGGCCGACACCCTGGCCCGGCTGCTGGGCGCCAAGCTCAGCGAACGCTGGGGCGTGACGGTGGTCACCGAAAACCGCGCCGGTGCGGCGGGCGTCATCGGCAGCGAAGCCGCGGCCAAGGCCGCGCCCGACGGCCACACCCTGATGTTCACCGCCACCTCGCATTCCACGGTGCCGGCCGTGCGGCCCAAGCTGCCCTTCGACCCGGTGAAGAGCTTTGCGCCGGTGCTGCTACTGGGCACCAGCGCCATGGCCGTGGTGGTGTCACCCACGATCGAAGCGCGCACGCTCAAGGAGTTCATCGACCTGGCCAAAGCCAAGCCCGGCAAGCTGGACTACAGCACGCCCGGCGGCGGCGGCGTGCAGCATCTGGCGATGGAGCTCTTGATGCAAGAGACCGGCATCAAACTGGTCCACGTGCCTTACAAGGGATCAGCAGGCGCGCTGACCGATGTGGTCGGCGGCCATGTGCAGGCCAGTGTGGCTTCGCTGCAGACCGCCGGCACGCTGGTCAGCGGCGGCAAGCTGCGCATGCTGGCGGTGATGAGCGAAGAACGCTCACCCGCGTTCCCCAGTGTGCCCACGCTGAAAGAGCTGGGCCTGGCCAGCCTGGTCGTCGACACCTGGTACCGCCTGATGGCACCCGCCGGCACGCCGCCCGAGGTGGTGGCCAAGATCAACACCGAGCTCAACGCCCTGCTGCGCCTGCCCGATGTGCGCGAAGCCCTGGCCAAGCAAGGCGTGCTGCCCGGCGGCGGCGCGCCCGATCGGCTGCAGCAGTTGGTGACGCAAGACATTGCGCGCTGGACCAAGCTGGTGGCCACGGCGCAGATCAAGTCCGAATGACGCCGCCCAAGACATCGCCCATCAACCGACAAGACAAGGACCACGAATGAGCCTGCAAGAAGACCTGGTGATCGCCAGCCGCACCTGTGCTGAGGCCGGCGTGATCGACGCTTACGGCCATGTCAGCACGCGTTCTGAAACCGATCCGCAGCGCTACTTCATGGCGCGCCAGGTGGCGCCTGAACTCATCACCGAAGCCGACATCCTGGAGTACGACCTCGACAGCCGCCCGGTTCAACCCAACGGCCCGCCGGGCTACAACGAGCGCTACATCCACGGCGAGATCTACAAGGCCCGGCCCGACGTGATGGCCATCGTGCACAACCACTCGCATTCGGTGGTGCCCTTCAGCTGCACGGGCTGCACCCTGCGGCCCATCTTCCACATGGCGGCCTTCATCGGCCTGGGCATCCCGAACTGGGACATCCGCGAATCGCAGCAGGGCAGCGACATGCTGGTGCGCAACAGCGTGCTGGGCGCCTCACTGGCCGCCAAGCTGGGCCAGCACCCGGCGGCGCTGATGCGCGGCCACGGTTCGGTGGTGGTGGGCGAGAAGATCCAGATCGCTGTCGGCCGCACCGTCTACCTGGACCACAACGCCAAGATGCAATACCAGGCCATGATGATGACGGGCGGGCGCGACGACGCCGTGGTCTACATGGACGACAGCGAAGTGGCCGCCAATGTGGTGTGGCAGGAATACGTGCGCAGCTGGGACCTGTGGAAGAAGAAGTGGCTGCCGCGCCTGGCGGCGGAGAAGGCCGCGCGGCCGTAGAGGCTGCGCCCGGGACCACCCAAAATGGCAGGATGAAATCGCACGGATTCATCTACCTCGCATCACAAAGCCCGCGCCGCGCGCAATTGCTGGATCAACTGGGCGTGGCGCACCGCCCGCTGCTCGCCGGCGCTGACGAAGACGCCGAAGCGCTGGAGGCCGAACGCGCTGGAGAGTTGCCCCAGGCCTATGTGCAGCGCGTGACGCAGGCCAAGCTGGCCGCAGCGCGCCAGCGGCTGCTGCAACGCGGCCTGCCACCCGCACCCATCCTGTGTGCCGACACGACAGTGGCGTTGGGCCGGCGCATCCTGGGCAAGCCGCAAGACGACGCCCAAGCCACCGCCATGCTGACGGCACTGTCAGGCCGCACACACCGCGTGCTGACAGCAGTGGCCGTGCACGACGGGCGCCGCGCCTACCTGGGGTTGAGCCTGTCGCAGGTGCGTTTCGCGTCGCTGAATGCCACCACCATCGCCAGTTATGTTGCCAGTCGCGAACCCCGCGGCAAGGCCGGCGCCTATGCCATCCAAGGGGCCATGGCCGGCTGCATTGCCCACATTGCGGGCAGCCACTCCGGCATCATGGGCTTGCCGCTGTTCGAAACCGCCGAGCTGCTGCGCCGGGCCGGCGTGCACATGACCCTCTAGACTGCGACCTATGGCCGCACAAGACATCCTCATCAACTGGGCGCCGCAGGAAACGCGCGTGGCGGTCGTCGAGAACGGCGCGGTGCTAGATCTGCACATCGAACGCACCCTGGAACGCGGCTTCGTCGGCAACGTCTACCTGGGCCGTGTGGTGCGTGTGCTGCCGGGCATGCAAAGTGCGTTTGTCGACATCGGCCGGGAGCGTGCGGCCTTCCTGCACGTGGCTGACCTGCTGTCCGGCGCCCCAGCAGCCCGGGTGCAGGCCGGCGACGCGCCGCTGCTGCCGATTGAGCGCCAGGTCTACGAAGGGCAGACGCTGACCGTGCAGGTCATCAAAGACGCCATGGGCACCAAGGGCGCGCGCCTCACATCGCAGGTGTCGATCGCAGGGCGCATGCTGGTCTTTCTGCCGCACGACAACCACATCGGCATCAGCCAGAAGATCGGCTCGCCCGAGCTGCGCGAGCAACTGCGCACGCGCATGCAGGCGCTGGCCGGCACCGACGGCGGCGGCTTCATCCTGCGCACCAACGCCGAAGAAGCCAGCGACGCCGAGTTGGCCGAAGACATCGCCTACCTGCGCTGCGCCTGGGCGCTGATTCGCGAACGTGGCACGCAGCGGCCGGCCGGTTCGCTGTTGCATCAAGACCTGAGCCTGGCCGAACGCGTGCTGCGCGACCTGACGACAGAGGCCACGCAGACCATACGCATCGACAGCAAACTGCAGCACGACGCGCTGCAAGCCTTTGGCAACACCTACATGCCCGGCGCTGTGGCCAAGCTGGATCTGTACCGTGGCGAGCGGCCCATCTTCGACCTCTTCGGCATCGAAGAAGAGATCGCGCGCGCGCTGGCGCGGCGCGTCGACCTGAAGAGCGGCGGCTATCTCATCATCGACCAGACCGAGGCGCTGACCACCATCGACGTCAACACCGGCGGCTTCGTGGGCGCGCGCAACTTCGACGACACCATCTTCAAGACCAACCTGGAAGCCGCCGGTGCCCTGGCCCGCCAGCTGCGCCTGCGCAACCTGGGCGGCATCGTCATCGCCGACTTCATCGACATGACGCGCAGCGACCACCAAGAAGCCGTGCTGGCCGAGCTGCGCAAACAACTGGCACGCGACCGCACACGCACCACAGTCAGCGGCTTCACCCAGCTGGGCCTGGTTGAGATGACCCGCAAGCGCACCCGCGAAAGTCTGGCCCACATGTTGTGCCAGCCCTGCCCCACCTGCGCGGGCCGCGGCCAGGTGAAGACCGCGCGCAGCGTGTGCTACGACATCCTGCGCGAGATCCTGCGCGAGGCCCGGCAGTTCTCAGCCAAAGAATTCCGCGTTGTGGCCAGCGCCAGCGTGGTGGAAATGCTGCTGGACGAAGAGAGCGTGCACCTGGCGGGCTTGAGTGAATTCATAGGCCGGCCGATTTCGCTGAGCACCGAGCCGTCGATGAACCCGGAGCAGTACGACATCGTATTGCTGTAGGGCCCCGGGCTTGTCGGAACAGGTGGCGCCACCACCGGTGTTCGCACCAGCAACACCATCGCCTACTGGCTGCCTCCCATGGGTGGCTTGTACGGTCACTTCATGGTCGGCGCGGGTGAAGGGGGCACGGGCAACAAGTAGGTTGGTGGTCGCTTGGGCTACAAGGCGGGCAGTCTGGCCACACCCAAGCAGTTCGACGCCACGCTGCTGGGCCTGGGCTATGAGTACAGGCTGTCCAAGCGCACCTTGCTGTACACCCACTACGGCAACATCGACAACGCCGGCACCACGGTGACCGGGGCGACCTATACCGCGTCAGCCAACGGCCCGGCGGGCATCCGGCGCGGCGAAACGTCCAGCGGCTACCAGTTCGGCATGCGCCACAGCTTCTGACCAGGCCGGGCCTGACCCCAGGCCCTATGCGGTGCTGCCCGCCAGGGCCCGGGTCAA
>JANOLY010000024.1:0-3660 GCA_031420055.1 Burkholderiales bacterium
GCTGGAGCAAGGGCAGCAACGCCAACATCAAGGTGCTGGTGAACGATGCCTTCAAGGTTGACCAGGAAGGCAAGATCAGCGCCGGCCGCGTGCTGGGCCTGCGCCGCCATGACATCACCGACGAAAAGTGGCTGCTGGCGATGAAGGCCATCAGCGAGAGCATGCGCGTCAGCAGCACCAAGCCCTACGTGCGCTTCTACAAGCGTGACGAGACCACCGGTGAGTACCTGCCGATATCGCTCGACGTGGCCGCCATATGACCCCCGGCGAGCGCAACATCCGCGCGCTGGTCAATGTGGCCATGGTGCAGACCTTCTACTGGAAAAACATTGTGGCGGCGCCGGGACCCAACACGCCGATTGACACCACCGGCTACAGCGCCCGCCATGTGGTGGTCAACAGCGCTGGCGCGCAGATCATCAACCTGACGACGCAGGCCGGCACGGTGGCGCTGACGCCTGCCAGCGGCAAGATCGAAAGCACCTTCAGCCGCGCCGCGATGCTGGTGGCGACAGGCGAGCACACCCACCTGCTGGTGCTGACCAGCCCGGCCGGGCTGGACTACCCGCTGGCCGCCGGCCGCTTCAGCGTCGGCAAGGGCCTGCCGGTATGACCGATACGGTGCTGGTCGCGCTGGAGCTGCAGACCTCGCTGGTCGAGGTGGCGCAGCCCACGCTGCTGACCACCGAAGGCCTGACTGCGCTGCAGGTGCTGGAAGTGCTGGGCACGCCCGTCACCCAGCTGCTGACAGTGGCCGAGGAAAGCGTGACGCTGCTGACCGCCGCCGAACAAGGCCCGGCCGGCACCAGCGACGCGGCCTACACGCACAGCCAGGCGGTGGCCGCCAGCGTCTGGACGGCCGCGCACAACCTGGGCAAGTACCCAGCCGTGACGGTGGCCGACAACCTGCGCGCGCCGCTGCTGGCCGACGTCAGCTATGTGGACCTCAACACCGTGCAGGTGGCGTTCAGCAGCGCGCGCACCGGTTTCGTTTTCTTCTCTTGATTCATAAAAAAAGGATATCCCGATGAAATTTGCCAACACCGCCGACCTGGCCGGCAACAAGGCCGTCAACCTGGCTGACGCCACGAATCCGCAAGACGCGGTAACCAAGGCGCAGCTTGACGCCGCCGTGCAGGGCTTGAAGTGGAAGGAACCGGTGCGCTGCGCCACCACCGCCAACATTGTGCTCAGCGGCCTGCAGGCCATTGATGGCGTGACGGTGATAGCCAACGACCGGGTGCTGGTGAAAAACCAGACCACGGCCGCGCAAAACGGCGTCTACCTGGCCGCCGCCGGCGCCTGGACGCGCAGCACCGACACCGATCTGTCGGCCGAGATGTTTGGCGCGGCGGTGTTCGTGAGCGAAGGCTCTGCGCAGGGCAACCAGCAGTGGCAGCTGACCACTGACGCGCCTATCGTCGTCGGCACCACGGCCCTGGCCTGGCAGCAAGTCGGCGGCGGCACCGCCTACACCGCCGGCAGCGGCATCGTCATTGCCGGCAGCGCGATCAGCATCGACCCGACCGTGGTGGCGCGCAAGGGCAGCGCCACCATCGGCGACGGCGTGGCCACCGTCTTCAGCGTCACGCACAACCTGAATACGCAGGACGTGCTGGTCAGCGTGCGGCTGCTCAGCACCAATGAAGTAGTGATTGCCGATGTGGTGGCCAACGGCGTCAACACGGTGCAGATCACCTTCGCCGTGGCGCCGGCAGCAGCCGCCTACCGCGTGACGGTGCTGGGCTAAGCCATGCGGGTGCAAAGCATTTTGCAGCCGGTCACCGTGGCCGTGGCCACGCCGCCAGCGGCGCCGGCCAACAGCGGCACGCTGTTTTTCAAGCTGCTGGCCGGCCGCGCCATGCTGGCCGTGATGGGGCCGAGCGGGCTGGACGCTCCGCTGCAGGCCACGCTGGCGCGCAAGGCGGTCGGCTACTGGCGGCCATCGGGCAACGCGACCACGGCGGCAGCCATCGGGAGCTACACCGCGCCCACGCTGGTCGGCACAGCCACCGCGCGCAATGTGGCCACGACCAACCTCTTCACACGCCAGTTGCGGCTGGGTTTGGTGTCGGCGGCCACCGCCGCCGCGCTGGTCGAAAGCCGCGTGGCCGTGGCGCAGGTAGCGATTGGCAACGGCGCGGGCCTGGGCGGCTTTACCAAGGTGGTGCGCTTCGGCTGCAGCGACGCGGCCACGGTAGCCGGTGCGCGGCAGTTTGTCGGCGTGTCCAGCAACACGGCAGCGGCTACCAACGTCGAGCCCGCCACGCTGCTCAACAGCATTGGCGTGGGCCACGGCGCGGCTGACACCAACTTAAAACTGTTCTACGGCGGTAGCGCTGCGCAGGCGCCGATTGATCTGGGCGTGAACTTTCCGGCCAACACGCTCAGCGTGGACGCCTACGAGCTGGTACTGTTTGCGCCGCCCGACAACGGCAGCGTCGGCTGGATGGTGACGCGGCTGAACACCGGCGCCGTGGCCAGCGGCACCTTGACCGCAGCCACCGCCGGCACGCAGCTGCCGCTGAACACCACGCTGCTGAGCTACCACAAGGCCTGGCGCACCAACAACGCCGTGCTGCTGGCGGTCGGCCTGGACATCATTTCTGACTACTTAGAGACGGACAACTGACATGAAAAGTTTTAACGCGCTGGCGCGGATTGCGTATGCGGCCTACCTGAAACGCTCCGGCGCAGCGGAGCCGCTGTGGGCCGGTCTGAGTCTCAATGACCAGGCCTGCTGGATCGAAGCGGTCAAAGAAGTGCTCGCCGAGTTCCGGACGCTGCATTGAGCTGACCAGTTACCTCCCTGATCACGCCGGGCGGCTGGAAACCGCATCACAACGGCTGGTCTTTACGCCCCGGGGTTTCGGCCCTGGGGCCTTTTTTAAAGCCCTGTCACATCCCGTTCAACAGGGTTTTAACAAAGGAAAAATGATGGCTGATATAAAAACCGAGTCGGTGATCATCCAGGTGCGCCAAAGCGGCGGCACTTACCTCACCAACCGGGTGCGCGGTCACAGCGCCAGCTGCACCGCCGGTGACCAGCAGGCCGCCGAGGCCCTGGGCCGCAAGCTGTTCGGCGCCCGCTTCCTGAACGCCCAGCAGATGCCGATCGTTACCAATCTGGATTACCACGGCCGCACGCACTGGCGGCTGGGGGCCAGCGTATGAGCCGCACCTGCGACGCCATCGGCTGCAAGGCCGCCACCGCACCGGGCAAGTTCATGTGCCTCAAGCACTGGCGCCTGGTGCCGCTGTTCACGCAGCGCGTCATCAATGAGTGCTTTCGCGCGGGCAAAAATGGTATGACGTTCTTGCGCGACCTGGACTACCTGGAAGCCTGCAGCAGCGCCATCGACATCGTGGCTGGGCTGGAAGGCTGGCGTGACTATTCCGAATCCGCCTATGGCCGGCTGGCACGGCTGCAGCGCGAGCGGATGAAGCAGGCGGCCGTATGACCGACCCCACCCGCAAACGCGAGCTAGCCCTGATCCACCTGGCCAAGGCCACGCTGGGCCTGAGCCGGGACGACTACGAGCATGTGCTGCTGACCGTCACCGGCAAGACCAGCGCCGCCGATCTGGACGCGGCCGGGCGCGACAAGCTGCTCAGGCACTTCAAGGCCAAGGGCTTTGTAGTGAAAGCCAAGGCCGGTGC
>JANOLY010000025.1:0-9432 GCA_031420055.1 Burkholderiales bacterium
ATGGCCGTGGCCAGTGCGGCGAGTTGCTTGTCCGTCATGGCCGAGAACACGCCCTCCCAGGCGCTGGACGCTGTGCTGTAGCGCCGGGTGCCCAGGCTGCGCTTTGAAGGCAGTTCGATGAACTCGACATCGACATCCACATAGGCATTGCCCGTGAACGCGCCAAAGGCCCAGCGCATGCCGGTGCTGACATGGCGGTAGTCGTTGACGGTGATGCGCACCAGCACCGTGCCGGGCAGGTTCTCGCTGGGCTCGGTTTCGAAGTAGGCCATGCGCAGCCCGGCCGTCGTGGTGGCGGCTTTGAACGCCGTGCGCCACTCGCTGCGAAACGCCGGCCAGCCGGCCGCGGCGCGCATCGCAGGTGTGCCCGTCACGAGCAAGCCCAGCTGTGTGGTGGCCACCGCGGGCGCGGCCAGCCGCGGCGGGTTGGTGGCCTGCGTTGGCGTTTGCACTGTGGCCGCGCAGCCCACCAGCAGCCACGCCAGCGCAGCCAGCGCAGCCAGCATGGTGCGCCCGGCAAGTGCGCGCAGGGTGCGGGTGGCGGCGTTCATAAGGTCTTGGTGGCGAGGCGGAAATCCGGGTCTTCAGGGAACGGCGCTAGCGCGAATCCCAGCCGCTCCATCAAGCGCAGCATGGCGGTGTTGTTGACGAGGATCAGGCCGAAGATGCGCGCCAGGCCCTTGGCGCGCGCCAGCTCGATGATCTCCAGCATCAGCCGCGCGCCCAGGCCCTGGCCTGCAAAGTCGTCGGCCACCACCAGCGAGAACTCGGCGCTGTGGCCATCGGGGTTGGTGATGTAGCGCGACACGCCGACGATGCGTTCGCCCTCGCTGGCCTGGCCCTGCGCGTCGGTGTGCTGGGTCTTGACGACGGCCACCAGCGCCATTTCGCGGTCGTAGTCGATGAGCGTGTAGCGCGCCAGCATGCGCGCCGGCATCTCGGGCATGCTGCTGGCAAAGCGCATGTAGCGGCTCTCTTGCGACAGGCCGCGCACCAGGGCTTGCAGCATGTCGGCGTCGTCGGGGCGAATCGGCCGCAGCAGCGCAAGCAGGCCGCCCTTGAGCGGCCATTCGCGCGAATGGCTGGCTGGGTAGGGCAGGATCGCCAGGTGCGCGTAGCTGCCCGATTGGCCCGGCGTCTGGGCCGCATGCTCGACGACGATGCGCGCATCCACCGCCACCACGCCGTGCTCGTCGACGATGAGCGGGTTGATGTCCATCTCGCGCAGTTGCGGCAGCGCGCACACCATCTCGCTCACACGCAGCAGCACCTGCTCCAGCGCGTCGCGGTCGGCGGCGGGCGCGCCGCGCCATTCGCCCAGCATCTCCGCCGCGCGCGACCGATCGACGAGGCTCTTGGCCAGGAACAGGTTCAGCGGCGGCAGCTCCAAGGCGCGGTCGTTGATGAGCTCGATCATGGTGCCGCCCGCGCCAAAGGTGATGACCGGGCCGAAGGCCTCGTCGGTGGTCAGACCGACATAGACCTCGCGCCCCTTGCTGCGGCCTTTGCCGGGGCCGGCCATGGGCTGGATGGTGATGCCGTTGATGCGCGCGCCGGGCTGGGCCTGCGCCACGGCTTGCAGCATCTCGTTGTAGCGGTCGCGCACCTGGGCCGCAGACGACACGTCCAGCGCCACGCCCTGCACATCGCTCTTGTGGCTGATGTCGGGCGAGTCGATCTTCAGCGCCACCGGGTAGCCCAGCTGGCTGGCGATGAGCATGGCCTCGTTGGCGCTGCGCGCCAGCATGGTCCGCGTCACGGGGATGTGGAAGGCCGCCAGCAACGACTTGCTCTCCATTTCGGTCAGCACCTGGCGGCGCTCGGCCAGCACACTTTCGATGAGCAGCCGCGCGCCCTCGGTGTCGGGCAGAGCCAGGTCTGACAGCGGCGGCGGCGTTTGCTGCAGCAGCTGCTGGTTGCGGTAGAAGCTGGCAATGCTGTGAAAGGCGTCCACCGCCGCCTCGGGCGTGCGAAACACCGGCATCAGCCGGGCAGCCAGCAGCTCGCGCGCGGCGCGCACGCTGGCCTCGCCCATCCAGCAGCCCAGCACCGGCTTGGCGTTGGGCGTGAAGGCCTCGGCCTCGGCCACGGCCTGGGCCACGGCCAGCGCGGTGGGTGCTGACTTGGGGGCGTGGATCAGCAGCACGCCGTCGATGGCGCTGTCCTGCACCGCGGCCTGCAGGGCCGCCAGGTACTGCGGGGCTCCCGCTTCTTCGCCCAGATCATCGACATGCGCCACCTGCAGGCCCAGGGTGTCGGCCCAGTCGGCGGCCAGCACCGCCGGCCCGCCGCCGTTGGTGATGATGGCCAGCCGCTGGCCCACCGGCCGAAAGCGCGAGGCCAGGCACTGTGCGGCCGAGAACAGCTGCGTGAACTGGCGCACCCGCACCACACCGGCGCGGCGCAGCGCGGTGTCGAAAACCTCGTCGACCCCCACGATGGCCGCCGAGTGCGTGAGCGCCACGCGCGACCCGGCGGCCTGCCGCCCGGCCTTCATCACCACCACGGGCTTGGCATAGGCCGCAGCGCGCAGCGCGCTCATGAAGCGGCGGGCGTGGCGGATGCCTTCCATGTAGACCAAGATGCTTTGCGTGGCGCCGTCGGCGGCCAGGTAGTCCAGCACCTGCGGCAGCTCCACGGCGGTGTTCGGGCCCAGCGAGACGACCGTAGAAAAACCCACGCCGTTCTGCGCCGCCCAGTCCAGCATGGCCGCGGTGAGCGCGCCCGACTGCGACACCAGCGCCAGCGGCCCGGCCGCCGCGCGTTGGCCCAGCGTGCTGGCATTCAGGCCCAGCGCCGGGCGCTGGAAGCCCAGGCTGTTGGGCCCCAGCAGGTGCACGCCGTAGCGCTGCGCCACCTGGTGCAGTGCAGTGCAGAGTTCGGGCGCGATGCCGCTGGACAGCACCAGCGCGGCGCGGCAGCGTATGCGGCCCACCACCTCCAGCGCGGCCAGGGTTTGATCAGCCGGCAGCGCCACCAGCGCCAGGTCGGCGCGCGAAGCGGCCAGGTCGGCCAGCGTGCCGGTGGTGGCCACGTCCAGCCACGTCACCTGCCCCGCGTAGCTGCCGGCGGCCAGCGCGGCGCGCAAGGCCTGGGCCTGCGGCGTCGGGCCGGCCGTGTCGGGGTCGCCGGCAAAGACAACCATCGACTTGGGCTCGAACAGCGCGCTCAGGTAATGCCGGTCCACAGTGGCCTTGGGTTCATGCACCCATGATGCCGCATGACCTGGCCCGGCGTTGTGAAATCACCAGCGCGGCGGCGGCGCAAACAAGGGCACCGTGGATACTTCGCCGGCCAAGCGCAGCGACATCGGGCCGCCCCGCGCTTACCCCCCAGGAGACCCCGTGTCCTTCGCCGAACTGCTGACGCAGCATGCAGACCAATTCATGGCCGCGATGACGCAGCCCGGGCACGTGCTGGCCGTCGCCTCGGCCGCGCTGGCCGGGCTGCTGGTCATCGTCAGTGCCTTCGTGCGCACCATGATCCCGCTGCGTTGGCTGGCAGTGGGCAGCAACCTCGGCTTCATCGTCTACGGCCTGCTGCAACCGGTGCCGCTGATGGTGATGCTGCACGCCGTGCTGCTGCCGGTGAACCTGTGGCGGGTGGTGCAGATGGTGCGGCTGACGCGTCGCGTGTCGGCCGTGGCGGCCGACGCCGACCAGCTAAGTCTGTGGCTGCGCCCCTACATGCGCAGCCGCAGACTGCGTGCCGACGCCACCATCTTCAAGCACGGCGACCAGGCCGACCGCATGTACTTCCTGGCTGAGGGCCGCATCGAACTGGTGGAGCTGGGCCGCACCTTGGAGGCCGGTCAGATGTTCGGCGAGGTCGCCTTCTTTGCGCCCGACCGCCGACGCACCAGCACCGCGCGCTGCGTCACGCCCTGCACCGTGTTCTCCATCGACGAGGACACCTTCAAGCAGCTGTACTTCCAGAACCCGGACTTCGGTTTGGAGATCGTTCGCTTGATCGCCGGGCGGCTCAGCGCCGACGTGCGCGCGCTGCAAGCCAAGGCGCCGGTGAGCGACGCGAAGGCGTCCTGAGCCCGGCGCCGCCGGCGGCGGTCAGCGGCGCCGTGCCGCTGCGGCCACGCGTTCGCTACCCAAGCGCTGGCGTGGGGTACAGGCCGCGTTCGCGCGCCATCAGCCGCACCAGGCCCAGCAAGGCGTCGATGTTGGGCGTGGCCAGGCCCAGCTTCTGTGCGATCTCGCGCACGGCACCCACCAGGCCGTCGATCTCCAGCGGCCGGCCGGCCTGCGAGTCTTGCAGCATCGAGGTCTTGAACGCGCCCAGCTTGCGCGTCACGGCATGGCGGTCTGCGGGCGACTGCTCGATGGGTATGCCAAACGCCGCGCCCACGGCCTTCATTTCCAGCATCACGGCGCTGATGAAGGCGCGCACCAGCGGGTCGTCCAGGATCAGGTCGCCCGTGGCGCCGGTCAGCGCCGAGATCGGGTTCAGGGTCAGGTTGCCCCACAGCTTGAACCACACCTCGCGCTGGATGCGTTCAGACACCGTCACCGCAAAGCCGGCCTGGCCCAGCAGCGCGGCAATGGCCTGCAAGCCACTGTCGATGCCGCCGCCGGGCCGGCCGATGACAAGGCCGTTGCCCTGCGCGTGCGCGACCTGCCCGGGCGCGGGCACCTGGCAGCTCGCATGCACCACGCCGCCTATCACTTGCGCCGTGGGCAGCAAGCGCTGCAATTGGCCGTCGGGGTCGACACTCTTCAGGCGCAGGCCGGCGCAAGCGCCGGGCAGGCCGTCGAAGAACCACCAGGGCACGCCGTTCATGGCCACCAGCACCTGGGTGGCGTCGCTGCACAGCGCCTGCACCGCGGGCGCCACGCTGCACAGCGCCGGGCCCTTGACAGCCACGATCACCAGGTCTTGTAGCCCCAGCGCCGCCGCGTCGGCCGCCACGTGCAGCGGCACGCGCGTGACCACGCCGGCACTCTCCAAGCGCAGCCCGTGCTGCTGCACCGCGGCCAAGGTGGCGCCGCGCGCCAGCGCACACAGCTGAACCTGGTCACGGCCGACGCGGCTGCCCAGCCAGCCCGCGAACAAGCCGCCGACGGCGCCCAGGCCCACGATGCAGATCTTCATGCCGAGCCTTCTCCCGTTGATTGAATTTGCCCAACGCCACCCTGGCAGCGCGCCGCGAGTCTATGCGCGGGTCGGCCGGTTATTCAGCCGGTTATGCTGCCGCGAACGATCACAGCCACTGCCACCATGAACTTCAACTGGACCAACCCCTACCCCACCGTGCGCAGCCCCGTGATGGCGCGCAATGTCGTGGCCACCTCGCAACCCCTGGGCGCCATGGCCGGCTTGCGCATGCTGCTGGCCGGCGGCAATGCGGTGGACGCGGCCATTGCCACGGCCGCGGCCATGACCATCGTCGAACCCGTGTCCAACGGCCTGGGCAGCGACAACTTCGCCATCGTCTGGGACGGCCAGCAGTTGCACGGCCTCAATGCCTCGGGCGGGGCACCCGCCGCCTGGACGCCCGAGTACTTCGCGCGCAAACATGGCGAAAAGAACCCACAGCGCGGCTGGGACAGCGTCTCGGTGCCCGGCGCTGTGGCCGGCTGGGTGGCCTTGTCCAAGCGCTTCGGCAAGCTGCCTTTTGCGCAGTTGCTCGAACCCGCCATCGAGCTGGCGCAGCGCGGCTACGGCGTGGGCGTGATCACGGCCGACAAGTGGCAGCGCCAAGTGCCGGGCTTGCGCGAACAGCCCGGGTTCGCCGACACCTTCATGCCACGTGGCCGCGCACCGCTGCCCGGTGAGCGCTTTGTCTTCGCCGAGGCAGCGCGCACGCTGCGGCTCATTGCCGACAGCCACGGCGACGCCTTCTACCGCGGCGAAGTCGCCGAGATGCTGGCCGCACATGCTGCGGCCCACGGCGGCGCGATGACCGTGGCCGACCTGGCCGGCTACGCGCCGGAGTGGGTCACGCCCATCCAGAAAAGCTTTGCTGGCCACACCGTGCACGAGATCCCGCCCAACGGCCAGGGCATTGCGGCGCTGATGGCCATGGGCATGCTCGAACACACGGCGTTCCGCGACCACGCGGTGGACAGCCTTCAGTCGCAGCACCTGCAGATCGAGGCCATGAAGATCGCCTTCGCCGACACCTACCGCTGGGTGGCCGACGAGCGCCACATGACCGAAGTCACCACCGCCGATCTGCTGAGCGACGCCTACCTGTCGCAGCGCGCCAAACTCATCGACCCCCAACGCGCCGGCGACTTCAGCCCCGGCCAGCCACCGCGCGGCGGCACCATCTACCTGAGCACGGCTGACGAGAGCGGCATGATGGTCAGCCTGATCCAGAGCAACTACATGGGCTTTGGCAGCGGCGTGGTGGTGCCCGGCACGGGTGTCAGCCTGCAAAACCGCGGCGCGGGTTTCACGCTGCAAGCCGGCCACCCCAACCAGGTGGCACCGGGCAAGCGCCCCTTCCACACCATCATCCCGGCCTTCCTGAGCAAAGACGGCCAGCCCGTGATGAGCTTTGGCGTGATGGGCGGCAACATGCAGCCCCAGGGCCACATGCAGACCCTCGTGCGCATGCTGGTGCACGGCCAGCAACCGCAGGCCGCCTGCGACGCGCCGCGCTGGAAAGTCGCCACCGGCCGCCAGATCGACTGCGAACACACGATGGCCCCGGCCCTGCAACAAGGCCTGCGCGAGCTGGGCCACGACATCGTGCCCACGCCCGACGCCTACATGGACTACGGCTCGGGCCAGTTCATCGCGCGGCTGAGCGACGACCTGGAAGACGGCTACGTGGCAGCCAGCGATTCGCGCCGTGAGGGACAGGCGCTGGGTTTCTAGCCCAGGCAAGGCCGCGTTGCCGCTGCGGCAGGCCAGCGGGTGCGCCTGAGCCCAGCGCTTGAACACGCCAGCGCTGGCCACTGAGACGGGTTGCCTCGGGTGCCGTACTGGCCGGCACGAGCCCACAATGAGGCTCCGACAACGTCCCACCAGGTGCGCGAAGATGCCTTGCGGATCGTGACCCCGTCGTCCGGCGTGATCGCCAACCCACGCGGCAGCACGCCGCCGCCTGGACTGCCAGCCGCAGGGCCGGGCCGCCCCGGCTACATGGTGCAGCTCGACGCGCTGCGCGCGATCGCCGTGGTGGCCGTGATGTACCACCACCTGGCGCCGGCGCTGTTTCCCGGCCTGGGTTTTGCCGCCTGGGCTGCGGTGCGGCTGTTCTTCGTGCTCAGCGGTTTTTTGATAACCGGCCTGCTGCTGCGCGCGCGCGACGGGGTGGACTGCGGGCGCAGCACCGCTGCGGCCGCACTCAAGCGCTTCCACTTGCGCCGCATGCTGCGCATCGTGCCGGTGTACTACGGCGCGATCCTCGGGCTTGCGCTGTTCGACATCGGCGAGGTGCGCGCCACACTGTTGTGGCATTTGGCCTTTCTCAGCAACGTGAAGTTCGTCATCGACGGCTGGCATCACGCGTTCATCGGCCAGTTCTGGTTTCTCGCGGCCCAGGAACAGTTTTATCTCGTCTGGCCGCTGCTCATGCTCACGCTGGCGCGGCGCGCGGTGCTGCCCGTCATCGTGCTGACCATTGCCATCGGCCCGCTGTACCGGGTGTTTGCACTGGCCATGGACTGGACCCTGGCCTGCGAGGCCCTGCTGCCAGCAAATCTGGACACCCTGGGGCTCGGTGCGCTGCTGGCCTGGATGGCCCACCGCGGCGCGGCCGCGCGTTTTTGCACCCCACCGTGGAACCTGGCGGCCTGGTTCGCGGCGGTGCTGGTGGTCGCGATGGAATGGCCCGCGGTGCAGCGCGCGCTGGGCCCGTGGTTGAGCTTTGCCAGCCGCGACCTGCTGATGGGTCTGGTGTCGATCGTGATCGTGTCGCATGCCGGCGCGGGCTACCGCGGCTGGGTTGGCCGCGTGATGACCGCGGCCCCGGTGCTCTATCTGGGCACCATCAGCTACGGCTTGTTCGCCTACCACCTGATCCTGGGCGGCATCATTGCCTGGGCCGTCGGCGCCGCCGGGCTGGGTCCCTTGTCCCCCTGGCTGTCAGCCACCTGCGCCGCCTTGCTGACGGTTGGCGCGGCCTCGCTGTCGTGGCACCTCGTGGAGCAGCGGATCGGCCGGGTCAAGGGGTGACGGGCGCTGGGCCGCATGCACAAGGGCACCCGTAGAGAGGCACCTGGGGCAACGGCACCAGGAGCACCAGGAGGCACCAGGTGTTCGCGATGTCCAGCTTGCCGGCAGCGCGTCTGGCGGTCAGTCGCCGCCGACTTCTGGCGTTTCGTCGCATACCACCCGGGCCAGGCCGCAGGGGCGGCTATCGTCGCGCCAGCCTTCCATTCCCAGGACCTGCATTGACCCACCACCGCATCGCCGCCGCCTGCCTGGCCCTCTTCACGCTGGCTGCCGGTGCCCAAGCGCCACCCGGTGGCCCCGGCGACACCGAACAGCGTGCGCCCGGCACCCGGCTGGACCGGGTCGAGATCACCGCGCGCCCGCAGACCGACACCGAACTGCGGCGCCGTGCGCCCGTGGCCAAGCAGGTGTACGGGCGCGAGGAGCTGGACAAGTACGGCGACACCAGCATCTCCGAGGTGCTCAAACGCCTGCCCGGCGTGAACATGCAGGCCGGCGCGCCGCGCATGCGCGGGCTGGGCTCGGGCTACACGCTGATCCTGATCAACGGCGACCCGGCGCCGCCGGGATTCCAGTTCGACCAGTTGAGCCCCAGCCAGGTCGAACGTGTGGAGGTCACACGCGGCCCCACCGCCGACCAAAGCGCGCAGGCCGTGGCCGGGGCCATCAACATCATCTTGAAGGACGCCCCCCGCGTCTCGCAGCGCGACCTGCGCCTGGGCCTGGGCTACAGCGCCGTGCGGCCGGCGCCGTCGCTGAACTTCACCTACGGCGAAAGGGCCGGCGGTGTGGCGATGTCGCTGCCGGTGGCGCTGTTCAGCTGGCGCAACATCAACGCGAGTGTGGTCGACCGCCAGACCGCCGGGGTGGACGGGCTGCCTTCGCGCGCGGTGCAGAACAACCGCACACACAACTGGGGCCACGGCTTCAATTCCGCACCGCGTGTCAACTGGAAGATCAGCGACGACCAGTCGGCCTCGGCCCAGGCCTTCCTGCAGCGCGGCGAATGGAACAACCGCACGGCGTACAGCAACCAGGTCCTGGCCGGCCAGCCCAGCCTGGACCCCGACAACACATTCGCCGGCACCTGGCAGAACCTGCGCGCCAACCTGCAGTGGAACAACCGCTTCAGCGACGACCAGAAGCTCGAACTCAAGCTGGGTGGGGGCTCCAACAAGGGCACTTTCGACGGCTTGACGAGCACGCAGCGCCGCGTCAAAGGCGACAACGAAGACCGCAACCTCACGCAGTCGGGCAAGTACGGCCAGTTCATCGGCGAAGCGCACACACTCA
>JANOLY010000026.1:0-9645 GCA_031420055.1 Burkholderiales bacterium
TACGCCATGGCGGTGTACGACCGCGTCATCCCGAACAACGCGCTGAACAGCCTGGGCGTGCTGACCACGGCGGCGGGGCTGATCATCGGCTTCGAGATGGTCATGCGCCTGCTGCGCAGCCACCTGCTGGAAACCGCGGCGCGGCGCATGGATGTGGCCTTGTCGGCCAAGGTCTTCGGCCAGTGCCTGCGCATGCGCGCGGCCGACCGGCCGGCCTCGGGCGGGGTGCTGGCCAACACCGTGCGCGACTTCGAATCCGTGCGCGACTTCTTCACCACCGGCACGCTCACCGTGCTGGGCGACCTGCCGTTCATGCTGCTGTTCCTGCTGGTGATCTGGCTGGTGGGCGGCTGGCTGGTGGTCGTGCCGCTGGTCTGCATCCCCCTGCTGCTGGGCATCGCCTTGGTGGCGCGCGGGCCGCTGGCGCGCAAGGTGAACGAATCGATGCAGGAAAGCTCGCAGCGCACGGCCCACCTGTTCGAGACCATGAACGGGCTGGACACCGTGAAGGCCCTGGCCGCCGACGCCTGGAGCCGGCGCAAGTGGGAAGGCCTGACGCAGGCCATCGCGCACAACAGCCTGCAAACGCGCGAGATCATGGCCCGCGTCAACTACGCCACGGCGGCCGTGTTGGCCCTGGCCGGCGTGGCGGTGGTGGCGGTGGGCGCGCTGCTGATTTCGCAGCAGGCGCTGACGCTGGGGCAGATCATCGCTGTCAGCCTGCTGACCGGTCGCGCGCTGCAGCCGGCCAGCCAGATCGGTAGCCTGGTCGTGCGCTGGGAGCAGACGAAGCTGAGTTTCGAAGCGCTGGACAAGATCATGGCCGCGCCCACCGACGAGGCCGCCGCCAGCCTGCAGGCGCCGCCGCTGACCGGCAGCCTGGAATTCCGCGATGTCGACTTCGCCTATCCCAAGCAGCCGCTGGTGCTGGAGGGCCTGAACATCCGCATCCGCCCCGGCGAGCGGGTGGGTGTGATCGGCAAGCTGGGCTCGGGCAAGAGCACGCTGCTCAAGCTCATCCTCAACCAGTACGCGCCGAGCAAGGGCAGTGTGTTCGTTGAGGACCTGGTCAGCACGCAGCTCGAACCGCTGTCGCTGCGCCGCCAGATCGGCTATGTGCCGCAGGACGTGACGCTGTTCCACGGCACGCTGCGCGAGAACGTGGAGCTGGGCCGCGTGCAGGCCGACGACGAAGCCCTGCTGGCGGCCGTGCGCACGGCGGGGCTGGACGAGGTCATCGCCCAGATACCCGGCGGCGTGGGCACGCAGGTGGGTGAACGTGGCGAGCGGCTGTCCGGCGGACAGCGCCAGCTGGTGGCCATCGCACGCGCCTTGCTGGCCAGTCCCAAGCTGCTGCTGCTGGACGAGCCCAGCAGCATGATCGACCCGGCCAGCGAGCAAAAACTGATCGGTCGGCTGCGCGCACTGAAGGACACCACCATCCTGCTCGTGACGCACCGCATGGCGATGCTGGCGTTGATCGACCGTCTGATCGTGATGGACCGCGGCCGCGTCGTGGCCGACGGGCCGCGTGACGAGGTGCTGAAGAGCCTGTCGCAACAGCGGCCGGTGGAGAACAGCACCGCCGCCGCCAAGGGTGTCGCATGAGCCTGCCCGGCCGCCCGAAAGGCGAATACCGAAGTGCGAAGCACGTAGGTTGCCTGATGAGCCCCGCCCGGCCGCCCGAAGGGGCTCGCACCGCAGTGCGCAGCACGGAGGTACTCCAGTGAGCGATTCCGTAGAAGTCCGCCCGCTGTCCGCGCCGCACCCCGACCCCGACCGCGGCCCGCGCCGCACCGTGGCGGCGATGGTGGGGCTGACGCTGCTGTTCATCGTGACGGCCATCGTCTGGGCCATCGTGGCCGACCGGGATGTGGCCGTGCAAGCGCGCGGCGTGGTGGTCGCACCCAGCCGCCTTCAAGAAGTGCAGAGCCTGGAAGGCGGCATCGTCGAAGAGCTGTTTGTCAGCGCCGGCCAGACCGTCAAGAAGGGCCAACGCCTGGTCCGGCTGGACACCGCCCAGTACAACGCCAACCTGGGCGAAAGCCGCCAGCAGCAACTGGCCGCGATGGTTTCGCGGGCCCGCGTCGAGGCCTTGCTGAGCGGCACCGCGCCGCGTTTTGAAGACAGCTGGCGCAAGGAAGTGCCCGAGCGCGTGGCCAAGGAAACCCAGCTCTGGCGCGACGCAGCGCGCGAGCACCAGGCCAACTTGCAGGTGGCTGCACAAGCGATCCAGCGCCGGCGCGGCGAGCAGGTCGAGGCGCTGGCGCGCATCCAGGCGCTCAAGAATGCGCTGCGGGTAGGTGAAGAAAGCTTCGCCATCGAAGAGCGTTTGTTCAAGGAAGGCGCTGGCGCCCGCGCCGACTACCTGGCTGCGCAGCAGCGGCTGCTGTCGCTGCAGGCCGAGCTCGATGCGCTGCAGCAGTCGCTGCCGCGTCTGGCCGCGGCCCTGGCCGAAGCCCAGGCCCAGGCGGCAGAGACCGAGTCGCGCACCCGCGCCCAATGGGGTGTGCAGCGCAGCGAGTTCGAAACCAAGGCCGCGTCGCTGAGCAGCACGCTCACCGGCCAGCAAGACAAAGTGACGCGGCGCGACCTCTTGTCGCCGGTAGACGGGGTCGTCAACCGCATCCTCGTCACCACCCTGGGCGGGGTGGCGATTGCCGGCAAGCCGATCCTGGAAATCGTGCCCGAAGACGCGCGTTTGCAACTCAGCGCCCGCGTGCGGCCGTCCGACATCGGCTTCATCCGCGTCGGCCAGCAGGCCCATGCCAGCGTGCTGGCCTACGACCCGTCCACCTACGGCAAGCTCGACGCGGTGGTCGAACGCGTCGGCGCCGACGCGGTGCCCGACGACAAGGGCGAGCCCTACTTCGAGATCCAGCTCACCGCCGCGCGCGACCAGCTCAAGCTGCAAGGCAAACCGCTGGCCATCACCCCGGGCATGCCGCTCGATGTCGGTGTGCTGACCGGCCAGCGCAGTGTCATGCAGTACCTGCTCAAGCCTGTGTTGCGCGGGCTGCAGGGTTCGCTGCAGGAGCGTTGAGCATGCGGCCCCGGATTCGGCGGGTGACACGGCTGTTGCTGCTGGCTGTCTGCCTGGTGCCGGGCTTGGGTACGCCGGGCGCAGCCGCCAACGAGCTGCATCCACCCGACTTGCCCTGGCCCTTGCCACCCGCGCCGCCCTTGCCAATGGCACCACCGGCCGGCCAGGCTGAGAGCTTGCCCGACCTGCTGGCCCGCGTGTTGCCGCGCGACCCGCAGGTGCGCGTGGCGCAGTCGCTGCTGGCCGCGGCCGAGGAGCGGCTGGTGCAGGCGCGTTCGCGGCTGGGGCCGACGCTGTCGGTCACCGCGTCCAAGGGCCACTCGAGGGACCAGGACTTTGGCCAGATCATCGACCGCGACACCGACCGCGCAGAAGCCGCGATGCGCTGGAATCTGTACAACTTCGGCAACGATGCCGCCGAACTCAAGGGTGCCCACGGTGACTTGCAGGCCGGCCGCGAATCGGTGCGCCAGGCCCGCGAAGAAGTCGCTGAGCGTGTGGCCGACGCCTACACCGGCGTGCTGCGCGTGCAGGAGCTGCTGCCGCGTTCGGTGGTGCGCCTGGCGTCGGTGCGCAGGCTGGTCGAACAGGTGCAGCGCCAGGCCGAGCTGGGCAAGGTTTCAGATGCCGACGCGCAGCAAGCACAGGCTTCACAGCTCGACGCGGAGATCGCGCACGAACAGTTGTTGTCCGACCTTGACAGCGCGCGCCAGCGCCTGACGGTGCTGGTGGGCGGCGACGTGCGCCCGGTGCTTGCCGTGACCCTGCCCGACGCCGCCCTGCGCGCTGCGGCGGATGCCCACGCGCCCGTGCTGCCAGCCCAGGTGGCCGTGGCTAACGCGCGTGCCGAGGCGGCCCGTGTTCGGGTGCGGCCGCTGGCCTCGCTGCTGGCCCCGCGGGTCGACTTCGAGTACCGGCAGCGCCTGAGTGAGCGCACCACGCCGCAAGTCAGCACGCAGCAGCGTGACGGCTGGCTGGTGACCGCGCGCTGGGAGTTCCCGGTGCTGGGCGAAAACCAGGCGCGCCGCGCAGAAAACGAACGCCGCGCCGAGGCTGTGCAAGCCGAGGCCGAGCGCGTGCTGCTGGGTGTGCAGACCGAACGCGCGACCCTGCCCGCCCGTCTGGCGACGGCGCAGCGCGCGGTGGCGCAGTTGGAGCGGCAGATCGAGCAGTACCAGAGCCTGCTGCGCGCAGGCGAGCTGCAGTACGAAGCCGGCCGGCGCAGCCTGACCCAGCTGGTGCAGCTGCACGAGAGCCTGTACACCGCCGAACAGCGCCGTGCCGAGCAGCGCGCCCGCGTGCTGGCCACCCAACTGCGCCAACTGGCGCTGGGCGGTGGCTTGCTGGCGGCACTGGGGCAGGCGGCACCATGAAGCGGCCGGCAAACGCGGGAAGGGGACATCGCGCGGGCGGCGATAGGGCGTGGCAATAACGGGTTTACCCTGTGTCGAATTTTCTGACAGTTGCTTCAGACCCAGCGATCTCAGGCACCACTCGATGCCCGGTCAACCGGCCCAAGCTCATGATTTGACTGACAATTTCGAACTCGACCGCGGTGCGATGCCAAGCCGGCACGTTTTGTGCAAACGTCTTGTGCCAAGGCGCTTTGGCGCCACCGTCTACTCTGAAGAGATCACCCCCATGAAGCCCAGTCACCACCTCAAGACAGCGCTCGCGATGGTCAGCTTTGCCTGTGCCGGCCTGCTCGGGCTGGCCGCGCCCGCCCACGCCGGCCTGCTGGCCAATGGATCGGTTGAAACGCTGTTGATCGCCGATGGCACCAACTGCCCCGGTGTTCCACTGGGCCAGTCCTGCGCGGATGGCGCTTTGGGGTCGCAGGGCAAGGACGGCCTCGACGTCGGCAGCCTGTTTGCCAAAAGCGCTGGCCTGGACGGGTCGAACAGCGAGGCGCGCGCGCAAGCCGAGCTGACCGTGGCGTTCCCGCGTGACGCCTACGGCTCGTCGTCGTCGTCGTCTGCCGACATGGACGCCGCCAGCCTGAGTTGCCTGAGCAATCCCTACGCCTGCCGCGACAAGTTGTACACCTCGGGCGGCGCCGGTTTCAGCGGCGCTGGTGGCGCTGGCGCGGGCGGTTCAGGTGTCGTCGCGGGCGTCGCCAGTTCGGCATTCAGCCTGGGCTTCATGCAGTCGGTGGCCGGCGTTCAGGTCAGCCCGCAATACGGCTTGTCGTTCCTGCAGGGCAGCACGCCGTCGTCGGCCAAGTCGGGCGAAGCAGCCGGCAGCAGCGGCAACGACGAGCGCTGGCAGGTTACCTACGGCAGCAGCAACCAGCCAGCCGCGGCGGTCACGTCGGTGGAGGGCAGTTCGGGTTGGTCGTCCAGCGGACTGCAGTTCCAGGCCACGTCGGCCACCCAGGTGGAGACCTACATGGCCAGTGGGCCGTCGGGGCTGGTAGCGGGCGGGGTCCAGATCACGCCTATGAACACCACGCCCTTCGCTGCGCCTGAGCCTTCGGTGCTGATGCTCGTGGGCGCGGCCATGTTCGGTCTTTGGCTGCAGCGCAGGCGTCAGGGCGGCCGGCCCTGATTCACCGCGCCGGGCCCAGCCATCGCTGGTCCGGCCCCCGAACGCTGGGCTTGACGCAGCGCCTGAGGCCGATGTCACGCTGGGCGCCAGTGTCATAGACACCCAGGCCAAAGCCGGGCGCGGAAAGTGGAACACTCTCACGCGGCGCCAGATGCTGATGGGGCGCCGTCGTGTCAGCCGCTGTTGCGCTGATGCGGCCCAACCCCGCAATCGAGCCTGGGACGTCCGATGAACAAGCTGTTGATGCCTGTGCTGCTGGCCGCGTCGCTGGTTGCCGCGGCCTGCGGGCAGCGCGCCGAGGGCGAGTTGATGGCTGCCGCGCGCGCCCACCTGGCAAAGGGTGACAGCCCCGCCGCGACGATAGAGCTCAAGAACCTCCTGCAGAAGAACCCCGGTTCGGGCGAAGCGCGCTTCTTGCTGGGCCAGTTGCTCAGCCAGGCCCAACGGCCCGCCGACGCCGAGGCCGAACTGGTGCGCGCTCTGCAAGCCGGCCACGACCCCGACCAGGTGATGCCGCTGCTGGCGCGCACGCTGCTGGAGCTGAAGAAGCACAAGGCGCTGGCCGAGACCTACGGCCAGGTGGAGTTGAAGGACAAGGACGCCGCCGCCGAGCTCAAGACCTGGGTGGGCACGGCCCACATGAACCTGGACGCCTGGGGTCCGGCCGAGGCCGCGGCCGACAACGCGCTGCAGCGCGTGACCGGTTTCCTGCCCGCGCTGGTGTTGCGCGCGCGGCTCAAGGCCCAACGTGGCGACCTCGCCGCGGCGCAGTCTTTTCTCGACGACGTGCTGGCGCGCTATCCCAACAGCGCCTCGGCCTGGCTTGCGCAGGGTGACGTCTTCAGCCAGGGGGGTCGCGACAAGGAGGCGGCCGCACTGCAGGCCTACCGCAAGACGCTGGAAATCCGGCCCGACCTGACGCAGGCCCATGCCGGGGTGATCTCGGTGCTGTTGGCGCAACGCGACTTCGACGCGGCCGCCAAGCAATGGGCAACCATGCACGCCGCCCAGCCGATGCAGCCGCAGACGTTTTTCTACGAGGCCGTGCTGGCGCTGCAACAAGAAAAGTTCTGGCGTGCCCGCGAGATCAGCCACATGCTGCTGCGCTTCGAGCCCAGCAATCCGCGCCTGTTGCTGCTGGCCGGGCAGACCGAAATGCGGCTGAACTCCATGGCCCAGGCCGAGACCCTCCTGCGCAAGGCCATGCTCGAGGCGCCCAACGCCTCACCGCCGCGCCGAGTGCTGGCCGAGGTCTATCTGCGCATGGGCCAGGCCGACAAGGCCATGAACACGCTGGAGCCCCTGCTCAAACGCAGCCAGCCCGATGGCGAGGTGCTGGCGCTGGTCGGCCAGGCGCAGCTGATGCGTGGCGATGCGCTGGCCGCCGAGATCAGTTTTGCGCGAGCCGCCAAGCTCAAGCCCGACGACAAACGCATCCGCACCTCGGCGGCGTTGGCGCGCCTGACCCGGGGGCAGGGCGACGCTGATTTCAGCGAACTCGAGGCCATCGCCAAGGCCGACACCGGCACCATGGCCGATTTGGCGTTGATTAGCACCCGGCTCAAGCGTCGCCAGTTCGACGCCGCACTGAAGGCACTGGATGCCGTGGCGGCCAAGGAACCCAAGCTGGCGGTGGCCGACTACCTGCGCGGCCGTATTGCGCTGCAGCGCAATGACGGTGGCGCGGCGCGCAAGGCCTTCGAAGCCGCGCTGGCCAAGGAGCCCGGCTATTTCGCAGCCACCGCGAGCCTGGCCGCGCTGGACGTGGTCGATGGCCAGCCTGCCGCGGCGCAGGCGCGTTTCGACGCGGTCCTCAGGCAAGACCCGAACCACCCGCAAGCGCGGCTGGCGCTGGCCGAGTTGGCCGCGCGGCGCGGCGCCAACGGCGCCGAGGTGGCGCAGGCGCTGGTCGACAACCTCAAGGCCAACCCCGCCGACCCGGGCGCCCACCTGGCCTACATCGACCACCTGGCCCAGGCCGGCCAGGCCAACCAGGCGCTGGCGGCGGCACAGGCCGGCCTGGCAGCGCTGCCCGACAACGCCGAACTGATGGACCGTCTGGGCCGGTTGCAACTGCAGATGAAAGAACACGTGCTGGCCCTGGGCACCTTCACCAGCCTGGTCATGCTGCAACCCAACACGGCCCGGGCGCGGCTGGGTCTGGCCGAGGCGCTGCTCGCCAACAACGAGACGTCGGCCGCCTGGATCAGCGTGCGCCGCGCCATCGACACCGAGCCGCGCTCGGTGCCTGCCGCGCGCGCCGGCGTGGCCATGGCCCTGCGCGCCAAGAAGCACGACATGGCCCTGTCCATGGCACGCCGTCTGCAGGCCGAGCTGCCGTCGGATTCGGCCGGGTACCTGCTGGAAGGCGAGATCGAGCTCGCGCGCCAGCAACTCGACGCCGCTGCCGTGGCCTTCACCAAGGCGATGGGCCGCCACAGCCCCGAGCAGGCCGTGCAGCGCCTGCACTCCACCTTGCTGCGTGGCAACAAGGCGGATGAAGCGCAGCGCGTGGCCAACGCCTGGCTCAAAGACCACCCCCAGGACACCGGGTTTCTGTTTCACCTGGGCGACGCCGCGGTGGCGCAGAACCGGCTCGTTGAGGCCGAACAGCGCTACCGCCAGGTCCTGCAACTGCAGCCGAAAAACGTGCAGGCGCTGAACAACGTCGCCTACATGCTGGCCAAACAGAACAAGCCCGGGGGTGCTGCCTTGGCCGAACAGGCGGTTGCGCTGGCACCGGGGCGGGCCGCCCTGATGGACACCCTGGCGGCCACGTACGCCCAGGAAAACCAGCTGGCCAAGGCGGTTCAACTGCAGACCCGCGTGGTGGCCCTTGCGCCCGAGGCACCGCAGTACCGGCTGACCCTGGCTCGGCTGCAAATGCAGGCCGGCGACAAGGCCGCCGCGCGTGCCGAACTGGACCGACTGGCCAAGCTGGGCGCGGCCTACAACGGGCAGGTCGAGGTGGGCAGACTGCTGAAACAACTGGGCGGCTGAGGCCTGCCCTTGACCGTGACCATGCGCATGGCGGCTGGTGCGGACCAGCGCGCACAGTGCGGCGTGTTCACGCCTGTTCAGGCTGGTGCGACCGGCAAGAATCGAACTTGCGACTAAGCCTTCGGAGGGCCCAATGATATCCACTTCACCACGGTCGCGCGGCAGCCGCGCATTCTACCGTGGGGCCCCTGTGACCCCAGGCCCGGCACTTGGACGCGCCCCTGCTCTGGCCCCCGGGCGCGTCATCGGGCCAGCGGCCGACGACCAGGGCTGCGCCCTATAATCTTGGGGTTTTTGCGCGTGGCAGACAGCCCGCCAGACTGAGGAATCCATGAGCAACGAGCACGACCAGGCGCACTCGCACGACGAGTCCCACGACGAACCGCACGAAGGGCCCATCAAGACGCCCAAGCAACTGTTCTGGGCCGTGTTGGCGTCGTTTTTGGTGCCCATCGTCGGCATCGTTTTGCTGGCCAACTATGTGCACTGGGGCGACAAGCCGGCAGCGGGCAGCGACGCGATGTCGGCCGAGTCCACGGCGCTGCGTTTGCAACGCATCGGTTCGGTGGAACTGCGGGATGCCTCGGCCCCGGCCGTGCTGCGCAGTGGCGAGCAGGTCTACTTGGCCCAGTGCACGGCGTGCCACGTGGCGGGTGCGGCGGGGGCGCCCAAGACCGGCGACGCGGCGGCCTGGGGCCCGCGCCTGAAGCTGGGCTATGACGGCTTGTTGAACTCCGCGCTCAAGGGCAAAGGCGCCATGGCCGCGCAGGGCGGGGGCGAGTTTTCAGACTTCGAGATCGGCCGCGCCGTGGTCTACATGACCAACAAGGCGGGCGGCAAACTGGCCGAACCCGTGGCCCCCGTGGCCGCCGCCAGCGCGCCGAACTGAGGCTTTGAGCTGAGCGCGGCTGGCCACAAGCCCGCGCCGCCACCCGAAAGGCCGCGTCAGGGCGGCCTTCTTTCTGGGCGCATCCAAAGCGCGCGGCTTGGCGTATAGCGCCCAGTGACTGCGAAACTGCACGCCTTCGATCTACCCCCCCGCAAGCCTCGCCGGC
>JANOLY010000027.1:0-7602 GCA_031420055.1 Burkholderiales bacterium
CGGCGTCGACGCCAACGCGCTGCAGCGACCCAAGCGTTTCTTCGGCGCCGCGCGCAACACCGAGGAAGCCGGCACGCTGACCATCATCGGCACTGCACTGGTCGACACCGGCTCCAAGATGGACGAAGTGATCTACGAAGAATTCAAGGGCACCGGCAACTGCGAGATCCACCTCGACCGCCGCATGGCCGAAAAGCGCGTCTACCCGTCGATCCTGATCAACAAGAGCGGCACGCGCCGGGAAGAGTTGCTGCTCAAGCCCGAGATCCTGCAAAAGACCTGGATCCTGCGCAAGTTGCTGTACCCCATGGACGAGATCGAGGCGATGGAGTTCATCCTCGAGAAGATGAAGGCCACCAAGAACAACCACGACTTCTTCGACATGATGCGTCGTGGTGGTTGAACACGCTTGTTGGCGCACCGCTCTGGTCTAGAATCCCAGGTTTTTCGCTCAACCCTTCGGAAAGTGCGCTCGTCAAGTACGCGGCGTGGCTCCCGACAAGCTCAAGAGGCACCCCGATGAAAGATGGCATTCACCCGGCTTACCGCGAGGTCTGTTTTCAAGACCTGTCCAACGGCTTCAAGTTCGTCACCCGCTCGTGCCTGCAATCGCGCGAGACCATCAAGATGGAAGACGGCCGCGAGCTGCCGCTGATGAAGGTGGAGTCCACCAGCGAGACGCACCCGTTCTACACCGGCACGCAGAAGTCCATCGACAACCTGGGCGGCCGTGTCGAGAAGTTCCGCAACAAGTTCGCCCACCTGGGCAAGAAGTGACCTTGTTGCTGCGCCCGCTGCGGGCCCGTGCTCGGTGACTGCGCAGCAACGCCGCAAACAGGCAGCCTCGGCTGCCTTTTTTGTGCCTGACGCATGATGGCCCGATGAGCACACCCACCCCGGCCCTGGTCGCTGCCAGCAGCGCTCGCCGCCTGCCCCGCGCTGGGCTGCTGCTGCTGTGCGCCGCGTATGTCGTTCCTGGTGTGTTCGGCCGTGACCCCTGGCGCAATGCCGATCTGACGGCCTTCGCGCAGATGCTGGCCATGGCCGAGGGCCGCACGTCCTGGTGGCAGCCGACCTTGGGTGGGGTCATGGTCGACACGGCTCTGCTGCCGCATTGGCTGGGTGCCGCGTTCATCTGGGCGCTGTCGCCCATCGTCGACCCCGCTTTGGCAGCCCGCCTGCCCTTTGCCTTGCTGCTCGTGGTGACACTGGCCCTGGTCTGGTACAGCACCTTCCACCTTGCCCGTACCGAGGCCGCCCAGCCGGTGGCGTTTGCCTTTGGTGGTGAAGCCAGTCCAGTGGACTATGCCCGCGCCGTGGCCGACGGCGCCGTGCTGGCCATGATGGCCACGCTGGGCCTGCTGTTGCTGGGGCACGAGACCACGCCCGAGCTGGCCCAGCTATCAGCAGCGGCGCTGTTCCTGTACGCCTTGGCCGCCGCGCCCTGGCGGGTGGGTCGGGCGCGCATCGCGGCAGGCCTCGCCCTGCCGCTGCTGGCCAGCAGCGGCGCGCCGGCCGTGGCCGCAGCCCTGGGCCTGGGCGGCTTGCTGGTGTGCAGCCAGTCACGCCTGCCGGCGGCTCGGGCCATGGTGCCGACGCTGCTGCTGGCCACGCTGGGCAGCGTGGCAGTGGCCTGGGGCCTGGGCGCCTGGCGCTGGCGTGCAGAACTGCTGGGGCTGGCCGACCTGCCTGGCGTGGCCCGCCAGTGGCTGTGGTTCCTGTGGCCGGCATGGCCGCTGGCGCTGTGGACGCTGTGGCGCTGGCGCCGCCACTTGTCGCACCGGCACATCTCGGTGCCGCTGGTGGGCGCGATCGCAGCCATGGGTACCAATCTGGCGATGGCGGGTTCCGACCGCGCCCTGATGCTGGGCCTGCCAGGCCTGGCCGTACTGGCCGCCTTTGCGCTGCCCACACTGCGCCGCAGCGCGTCGGCCGCGGTCGACTGGTTCTCGATGCTCTTCTTCAGCGCCTGGGCCATCGTGTTCTGGGTTCACTATGTCGGCATGCAGACCGGTGCACCGGTTCGGCCCGCGGCGAACATCTCCCGCCTCGCGCCGGGGTTCGAGCCGTCGTTCTCGTGGCCGGCCCTGGCTGCCGCCAGCCTGGGCACGCTGGCCTGGCTGGCGCTGGTGCGCTGGCGCACTGGGCGGCACCGCGATGCCTTGTGGAAGAGCTTGGTGCTGCCAGCAGGTGGCGTGGCCTTGTGCTGGCTCTTGGCCATGACCTTGCTGCTGGCACCGCTGGACTACCTGCGCAGTCCCCGGGCCCTCGTGCAGCAGCTGCGCCCGCATGTGCCCGCTGCGGCCTGTATCAGTGCGCCTGGGCTCAGCCCGCCGGCCGTCGCTGCGCTTGAGGTCTTCGGCGCCTGGCGCATCGATGCCCGGCCCGCTGTGCCCACACCCGCCTGCACCTACCTCGTCACTACCTGGCGTGAACGTGCCCTTCCCGCGCCGCCTGCAGGCTGGACATTGCTGGCCCAGGCGCTCCGGCCAGGCGATCGCGACGAAGTGATGCTTCTCTACACCAGGGACAAGCCGCCGTAAGCCCGCCTGCATCCGGCGGCCTGCCCTTTCAGTGCACAGGGACGGGGACGGAATCCTGGTCGGACACGACCTTGCGGCGCACGCGCAAGGGCGGCAACACCAACTTGAAAGTGGCCCCGCGCCCGAGCTCGCTCTGGATGTCGATCTCGCCGCCGTGGCGCTGGATCACGTGCTTCACGATGGACAAGCCCAGGCCGGTGCCGCCGGTGTCGCGCGAACGGCTGCCGTCGACCCTGTAGAAGCGCTCGGTCAGCCGTGGCAGGTGTTCGCGCGCGATGCCAGGGCCGCTGTCGGTGACGGTGAGGTCCAGCCCGCCGTCCTCACGGCCCCGCCAGGCCAGCTCGACCCGTCCACCCTCGGGGGTGTAGCGCACCGCGTTGTTCAACAAGTTGGTCAGCGCACTGAACAGTTCGGTCTCGCTGGCCGCGACCTCAAAGTCCTCGCCAACCGCTGCCACCACGGTATGGAGCCCCGCAGACAGCGCGGTGGCGTCGGCCAGCGCGCGGCGCAGCAGATGGGACAGATCGAACCAACGGTCGGCTGGAGGTCGCGGGCTGCCTTCGAGCTGCGCCAGCGTGAGCAGGTCGCCCACAAGGTCTTGCATGCGTTGGGTTTGCTGGCCCATCAAGACCAGCACGCGGCGACGCTCGACTTCGGTCAGCGGCAGTTGCGCCATGGTTTCAACGAAACCTGCCAGCACCGTCAGCGGCGTTCGAATCTCGTGCGACACGTTCGCCACGAAGTCGCGCCGCATGGCGTCAGAGCGTTCGCGCTCGGTCACGTCCTGGGACAAGACCAGTTTCATGCCGTCGCCGTAGGGCCGCACCACCACCGACAAGGACCGTTGCCCGTCTGGCGCCGGGAAGACAACCGCCTCGGCATAACGCCCTTCCTGCAGGTAGGCCACGAAGGTTGGCGAGCGGACCAGGTTGGTGACGATCTGCAAGCGGTCGCTCTGCGGGTCCAGGCCAAATTGTTCGGCACTGACAGCACTGCACCAATCGATGCGGCTGGCGTGGTCGAGCATCATCACGCCATTGGGCGAGGCTTCGATCGCGGAAAGAAATTGCTCCAAGCGCTTGCGCTCGGACTCGACGGTCCTGTCGCGCAGGCGAACGGCACGCTCGATGCGGTATCCAAGTTCGCCCCAGTACCCGTCGTCTCGCGGGGCATCGTCGCTCTGCGAGCCGCGCAGCCAGCGCATCAGCCTGCGACCGCGCAGTCCGTCGAAGAGGCTCACCGTGAGCACGCCCGCCGCCGACCCCAGCGCACCCACCAGCAGTGGCGCCCGCAGAGCCAGGCCCAGCAGCCACCCCAGCAGTCCACCCGCCAGCAAAGCTGCAACCACAGCCGACAGGCGCCTGACAAGCCAAGTCATGGCGCCATTTTCACGACGACAGTTCGCTCACCTGCCGAGTCAAGCGGTAGCCGGCACCGCGCACGGTTTCGATCATCGCCGAGCAGCCCACCGGCGAGAGCGTTTCGCGCAGACGCTTCACGTGCACATCGACAGTGCGCTCTTCGATGAAGACGTGGTCGCCCCAGACGCGGTCCAGCAGCTGCGAACGGCTGTGCACACGCTCGGGGTGGGTCATGAAGAAGTGCAGCAGCCTGAATTCGGTCGGGCCGATCTTGATCTCCTGCCCAGCCCGTGACACACGCCGGGTGCCGGGGTCCAGGACCAGCCCGCTCACGTCCACCGCCGTGTCCAAGGCCTCGGGCGCTTTTCGGCGCAGCACGGCGCGTATCCGGGCCAACAGTTCCTTGGGCGAAAACGGCTTGGTCAGGTAGTCGTCGGCACCGGCATCCAGGCCGGTGATCTTGTCGGCCTCCTCAGCACGCGAAGTCAGCATGATGATGGGCATTTCACGTGTGCGGGCATCCGAGCGCCAGCGCCGGGCCAACTGCAGGCCGCTTTGCCCTGGCAGCATCCAGTCCAGCAAGACCAGGTCGGGCAGCATGCGGTCAACGGCGGCCTGGGCCTTGTCGGCGGTGTCGGCCACGGACACCTCGAACGAGGCGTGCCTGAGGTTGATGGCGATGAGTTCAGCGATTGCCGACTCGTCTTCCACCACAAGAATTCGGCTCATGGTCTGGCTCCGCGTCAGCGAACCACGTCTTCAACAGCTTCCAAGCTGTGGTGACGCACGTCCGTGCCCTTGACGACATAAATGATGGCCTCGGCCAGGTTCTTGGCGTGGTCGCCCACGCGCTCGATCGCCTTGGCCACGAACACCAGGTCGATGCTGGAAGAGATCGTGCGCGGGTCTTCCATCATGTAGGTGATGAGCTTGCGCAACAGGCCATCAAACTCCTGGTCGATCTGGTCGTCTTGCTTCAAGACCTCCAGCGCCTTGGCCGTGTCCAGCCGCGCAAAGGCATCCAGCGCCTTGCGCAGTTGCGCAATGGCCAGGTCGGCCTCGAAGCTCAGGTCAGACACCGGCAAGCGCAAGCGGCTGGAGACTCCGGTGTTGATCAAGCGCTGCACCGTGCGCGCGATGCGCGCGGCCTCGTCGCCGACGCGTTCGAGGTTGGCGATGCTCTTGCTCACCGCGATCAGCAAGCGCAGATCGCGGGCCGTCGGTTGGCGGCGCGCGATGATGCCGGACAGGTCGCGGTCGATCTCGACCTCCATCTGGTTGACCCGCTCCTCGAGCTGCAGCACATCACCGGCCAGCTCATCGTTGAAGCTGCTCAGGGCCTGCACCGCCTTGACGACCTGGGACTCCACGAGACCGCCCATTTCAAGCACACGGTTGGAAATGGCGCTGAGTTCGGCGTCGAACTGGGTTGATAGATGTTTTTCGGTCATAAGAGCCCCCGATTCCAATGGCAAAGAGTTGGGCAGTCAGCCAAGCAGTGCGGACTCAACCGAAGCGCCCAGTGATGTAGTCCTCAGTGTCCTTCTTCTTGGGCTTCATGAAAAGTTCCGAGGTGGCGCCGAACTCGACCAGGTCGCCCAGGTACATGTAGGCCGTGTAGTCCGAGCAGCGGGCGGCTTGCTGCATGTTGTGGGTGACGATGACCACCGTGTAGTCGGTCTTGAGTTCGTGGATGAGCTCCTCGATCTTGCCTGTGGAGATCGGGTCCAGCGCGGAACAGGGTTCGTCCAACAACAGCACCTCGGGCTTGATGGCGATGCCACGTGCGATGCACAGCCGTTGTTGCTGCCCGCCGGAAAGACTGGCGCCGTTCTGGCCCAGCTTGTCCTTGGCCTCGTTCCACAAGGCGGCCTTTTTCAGCGCCCATTCAACGCGTTCGTCCATCTCCACGCGGGGCAGGTTCTCGAACAGGCGCACACCGAAGGCAATGTTGTCGTAGATCGACATCGGGAACGGCGTGGGCTTCTGGAAGACCATGCCGATCTTGGCGCGGATCAGGCTCACGTCCAGTGTCGAGGTCAGGATGTCCTGCCCGTCCAGCGCCACCGTGCCTTCGGCGCGCTGCTCGGGGTAGAGCTCGAACATGCGGTTGAAGACGCGCAGCAGCGTGCTCTTGCCGCAACCCGACGGCCCGATGAAGGCCGTGACCTTGTGTTCGGGGATCTCCAGGTTGATGTTCTTGAGCGCCTGGAACTTGCCGTAGAAGAAGTTCAGATTGCGCACCGAGAGCTTGACCTTTTCGGCCGTGTCGATGTGTGCCCGGGTGTCCATGATGGTTCAGTCCTTCTTGCGGAAGAGCACGCGCGCCAGGATGTTCAGCGCCAGCACCCCCAGCGTGATGAGGAAGACGCCGGCCCAGGCCAGGTCGCGCCAGTTGTCGTAGGGGCTGAGCGCAAACTTGTAGATGGTGACGGGCAGGCTGGCCATGGGTTCTGTCAGGCTCATGGTCCAGAACTGGTTGGACAGCGCCGTGAACAGCAGCGGCGCCGTCTCGCCCGCAATGCGCGCTACGGCCAGCAAAATGCCGGTGAGCACCCCAGCCCGCGCCGCCTTGAGCGTGATGGCCGAGATGACCTTCCACTTCGGCGTGCCCAGCGCGTAGGCGGCCTCGCGCAAGGCGTTGGGTATGAGGCTGAGCATGTTCTCGGTGGTGCGTATGACCACCGGTATGACGATGAGCGACAGCGCCAGGATCCCGGCCGTGGCCGAGAACGACCGCACCTTGGCCACGAAGATGGCGTAGATGAACAGGCCGATGACGATGGACGGCGCCGACAAGAGGATGTCGTTGATGAAGCCGGTGACCCGACCCAGCCAGCTACCCTTGCCGTACTCCGCCAGGTAGATGCCGCACATGATCCCGATGGGCGTGCCCAGCGCGGTCGCCAGACCGACCATGACCAGGGAGCCGAAGATGGCGTTGGCCAGGCCGCCACTCTCGGCCTGCGGTGGTGGTGTCATTTCCGTGAACACCGACAGCGCAATGCCGCCCACGCCCAGGCGAATCGTCTCGAACAGGATCCACGCCAACCAGAACAGACCAAAGGCCATGGCAGCCAGCGACAGCGCGAGCGCGACCACGTTCATACGCTTGCGCTTCAGGTGCATGCCCATGCGGGCGCGGTCGCCCGCGGACAGTACGGCGCTCATGTTTTGCTCCCTTCGTTGCGCTTCAACTGGGACAGAAGCACCTTGGACAGCCCCAGCACGCAGAAGGTGATGAAGAACAGGATCAGGCCCAGGTACATCAAGGAAGCCTGGTGCAAGCCGGGTGCGGCCTCGGCGAATTCGTTGGCGATGGCCGAGGTGATGCTGTTGGCCGGCGCAAAGACCGACAGCGAATTGAGCTGGTTGAAGTTGCCGATGACAAAGGTCACCGCCATGGTCTCGCCCAGGGCGCGGCCCAGGCCCAGCATGATCGCGCCGATGACGCCGCTCTTGGTGTAGGGCAGCACCACTTTCCAGACCACCTCCCAGGTGGTGGAACCCAGACCATTGGCCGATTCCTTCAGCAGCGCCGGCGTGGTCTCGAAGACATCGCGCATCACCGAGGCGATGAACGGAATGATCATGATGGCCAAGATGACACCGGCCGACAAAATGCCGATGCCCACGGGCGCACCCGAGACCAAGGCGCCCAGCACCGGCACCCCGCCGAACAAGGCCTGCGCCGGCTG
>JANOLY010000028.1:0-9391 GCA_031420055.1 Burkholderiales bacterium
GTCAGCGTCAACAACTGCCCCGTGTGCAGCATCCTCATGGCTTACGGCAACGCCGACCAGAAGCAGCGCTTCCTGGTGCCGCTGGCGCGTGGCGACATGCTGGGGGCCTTCTGCCTGACCGAGCCCCACGTGGGCAGCGAGGCCGGTGGCCTGAAGACCACTGCGGTGCGCATGGGCGACGAGTACGTGCTCAATGGGGTGAAGCAGTTCATCACCAGTGGCAAGAACGGCGACGTGGCCATCGTCATGGCCGTCACCGACAAGGCCGCAGGCAAGAAGGGCATCAGCGCCTTCGTGGTGTCCACCGCCACCCCCGGCTACACGGTGGCGCGCATCGAGGACAAGCTCGGCCAGCACGCCAGCGACACGGCACAGATCAACTTCGAGGACTGCCACGTGCCGGCAGCCAACCTGCTGGGCGACGAGGGCATGGGGCTGAAGATTGCGCTCAGCGGCCTGGAGGGCGGGCGCATCGGCATCGCCAGCCAGGCCGTGGGCATGGCGCGTGCGGCCTTTGACGCCGCGCTGCGCTACAGCAAGGAGCGCAGCAGCTTCGGCCAGCCCATCTTCCAGCACCAGGCGGTGCAGTTCAAGCTGGCCGACATGGCCACGCAGATCGAAGTCGCGCGGCAGATGATCCACCACGCCGCGATGCTCAAAGACGCCGGCCGCCCGTGCCTGAAAGAAGCCGCCATGGCCAAGCTCTTCGCCAGCGAGATGGCCGAGCGCGTGTGCAGCGACGCCATCCAGGTGCACGGCGGCTACGGTTATGTCAGCGACTTCCCCGTCGAGCGCATCTACCGCGACGTGCGCGTGTGCCAGATCTACGAGGGCACGTCGGAGGTGCAGAAGATTCTCATCGGCAGGTCGTTGGCGTAGGCCCGTGCGCGCGCAGACAAGGGGGCGCGCCGACGTTGTCGAACTCCATTCCGTTGACGTTTATTCAAGAATGGAAAAATTACAGAATTCGCAAAGCGCAGCACGCGCTGACGAGTGTGTCTGGCGAAACCGCGATGGCGGCGCTCAAGGCGGCACGCGACATGATCAACAGCCCCGGGCAGGAATCGGAGTTCCTGGCGCTGCGCCCGATCGAGCAAGTTGTGCTGTGGCGTCTTCTCGAGCAGGGCAGCCGCTTCAGGCCCTACGACGCCGAGGTGCTCAAGTTCTACAGAGAAAAGCTCAACGCACCCGGCAAGGCCGTTGTGTAGGTCACCGCGCAGACGGCACAGAACGCTGTCGAGGCCCTACGGCAGCGAACGTACGGCAGCGAACGCCAGCCCTGGTGTGGAAGTCGGCGCGCGGCGAGTACTCCGTGGACGACGCGAAGATGCACGCCAGGTATGCGAAGCAGGTGGCTGCGGGGACCTGGCCTGCGAAGGGGTCCGAGCCCGACGAAGCACCGATCGCAACGCAGGCTCCGAGCTGACCCGCCGCGCAGAGCATCGCTGGGCAGTTTCGCCTTGCAGATGCGCACGGCTGCCCGGGCCAGGCTGAACGCGGCGTCCGTCTGCGGCCGCCGGCACAAGTGGCGCTACATTGCGCCGCACATGAGCATTCCGCGAATCCGCGCAACGGCCGACCGCCCCGTCGTCACCTTCGACGAATCCACCGCCCGCCAGGTGCTGCTGCTGCGCGCCTGCGAGACAGGCGGCAAGACACCGGCCTCGCTGTGGTCGCCCGAAGACCGTGAATGGGCCACCCGGTTGACGCTTGAGACCGCGCCGGCCGACGCCACGCCCACGCAGCTGCTGGCGCTGCGCGCGCGCCACGCCTGCCAGCGCTTGCTGCCGCGCGACGCCCCGCTGGCCGCGCTGGCCACGCCGGCGCGCTGGCAGCCGGGCTGGGTGCTGCTGGCGATGCTGCTGGGCGGCCTGGCCGGCGCCCTGGCCGACAGCCTGGGCGGCGCTGCGGGCAGCATCAACCTGCTGGCGCCGCCGTTGTGGGGTGTGCTGGCGTGGAACGGGGCCATCTACCTGCTGCTGGCCTGGCAGTGCCTGGCCCGACGCCCAGCCGGGCCCTGGAAACTGCGCGGGCTGCGTCTGCTCTTGTCCGGCGTGAAGCGCATGCCGCCGGGCGGGCCGCACCACGTGTTTCTGGCCGACTGGGGTGTGCGCAGCGCGCCGCTGATGGCCGCGCGCGCGGCCCTGCTCTTGCACGCGGCAGCGGCGGGCCTGGCCCTGGGGCTGGTGGCGGGCATGTACCTGCGCGCGCTGGTGTGGGACTACCGTGCGGGCTGGCAAAGCACCTTTCTTGATGCAGAAACGGTGCGCGGCTTCCTGGCCTTTTTCATGGCGCCGGCCAGTGGGGTGACGGGCATCGCGGTGCCGGGGGCCGATGTGCTGGCGCAGATGCGCACCGGCGCGGGTGCGGTGGCCACGGCCGGTGCGGGCGCGTGGATCCACCTGCTGGCGGCCACGCTGGTGCTGGGGGTCGTGCTGCCGCGCTTGCTGCTGGCTGCGCGCGCGGCCTGGGTGGCGCGCCACGGCGCAGCACGCTTTGAGCTGGCGCTGGACGAGCCTTACTTCCAGCGTTTGCTGCACGCCTGGCGTGGCACCCAGGCGCTTGTGCAGGTGTGGCCGTATGGCGCGGCGCCGGCGGCGCAGGCGGTGCTGGGCCTGCGCACGCTGCTGGCCGCGGTGCTGGGCGAGCAGTTGGACCTGCGCGTCGCGCCCACCACCGCGCATGGCGACGAAAGCCCGCCCGCAACGCCAGTACAGGGCGTCACCCTGCGCGTGCTGCTGGTGGACCTTGCGTCCACCCCCGAGGCCGAAGCCCAGGGCCGCTTTCTCGCCACGCTGTGCCAAGGCGCGCAGCGCGTGCTGCTGCTGGCCGACGAAGCCGAGTTCATCCGCCGTTTCGCCAACGCGCCGCAGCGCCTGGATCAGCGCCGCGCCGCGTGGCAGCAACTGGCCGACGCGCACGGCGTGCCGCTGCTGTGGGCCAATCTGCAGCAGCCCGACCAGGCAAGGTCTGCGGCGATCCTTCAGCGCTTGCTCGCGGCATGAGTCTGCCGCGCCGACGCAAGGGCCCCGGCCGCAGTGCGCGGCCTGGTGGCTCAGCCGTCACGCAGCACGCCGCGCGATGAGCCTGCCCGGCCGCCCGAAAGGCGAATACCGAAGTGCGAAGCACGTAGGTTGCCTGATGAGCACCGTCACCCTCAGCCTGGTCTCGCACACCAACGCCGGCAAGACCACGCTGGCGCGCACGCTGCTGGGTGCGGACATCGGCGAGGTGCGCGACGCGCCGCACGTGACCGAATTCGCCAGCGAGCACGCGCTCATCACCAGCCCCGCGGGCGACGAGTTGCGCCTGTGGGACACCCCCGGCTTTGGCGACAGCGCCCGCCTGGTGCACCGCATGCGCCAGAGCGAGCAGCCGCTGGGCTGGCTGCTCAGCGCCGTGTGGGACCGCTGGCGCGACCGCCCCTTCTGGGCCAGCCAGCAAGCGCTGCGCCACGTGCAGGCGCACAGCGACGTGGTGCTGTACCTCGTCAACGCCGCCGAGTCGCCGGCCGGCGCCGGCTACGTGGCCGCCGAGATGGAACTGCTGGCCTGGTTGGGCAAGCCGGTGCTGGTGCTGCTGAACCAGCTCGGCGCGCCGCGCGCGGGTGCTGAAGAAGCCGCCGAGCTCGAGGCCTGGCGCGCCCACCTTGCGCGCTGGCCGCTGGTGCGCGGCGTGCTGCCACTGGACGCCTTTGCGCGCTGCTGGGTGCACGAGGCCACGCTGTGGCGCGAGGTGCAGGCGGTGCTGGCGGGCGATCAGGCGCTGGCCATGGCGCGCCTGGCTGCCGTTTGGTCGCTGCGCCGGCAGGCCACGTTTGATGCGTCGGTGCACGAGCTGGCCGCCAGCCTGGCGCGCACGGCCTCAGCGCGCCAGGCCGTGCCCGAAAGCGGTGGCGCGGGTGAGCGGCTGCGCCAGCTCGGCTCGTCCTTGCGCGCGCGCCTGGGCGGCCGTGCCGACGACAAGCACTCCGCCGCGCGCGCGCAGCAGGCGCTGGCCGAAGGGCTCGAGGCCGAGGTCGCTGCCAGCACCGACCGGCTGATCGCCCTGCACGGCCTGGCTGGCCACGCGCGGGGCGAGATCCTGCAGCGCATGGCCGGCCAGTTCAGCGTGCGTCAGCGTGTGCCGCAGGGCCCCGCCGCGCTGGTCGGCGGCGCGGTGACGGGCGCACTGGTTGGGTTGAAGGCCGACATCGCCAGTGGCGGGCTCACCCTGGGCGGCGGTCTGCTGGCCGGCGCTGTGCTCGGGGCATTGGGTGCGGCCGGGGTGGCGCGTGGCATCAATGTCGTGCGCGGTACCGCGCAGAGCTGGGTGGCCTGGAGCGACGAGGCCCTGGCGCCCCTGACGGAAGCGGCCCTGCTGCGCTACCTGGCGGTGGCCCACTTCGGCCGCGGGCGCGGTGACTGGGTGCAGTCCGAAGCACCGTCGCATTGGCGCCAGACTGTCGCTGCGGCGCTGGCGCCGCAACAAGAGGCGCTGGCCGCGCTGTGGCGCAGCCGAGACGGGCGCGACGGGCGGGTCGGCGGCGCTGACGACACCGATCGCCTGGCCGCCGCCTTGCGGCCGCTGCTGACCCGCGCCACGCAGGACTGCCTGGCCCGCCTGTACCCCGGCGCTTGATCGCGTGTCCCGCCCCCTGGGGTCGGTCGCAGCGGCGGCGCTGTGCGCGCTCGCATAATCCGCCGCCATGAAGATCGTCATCCTGGGAGCCGGCCGTGTGGGCGAGAGCGTGGCCGAGAGCCTGGTCTCCGAGCGCAACGACATCACCGTCATCGACACCGACCCGGTGCGGCTGCGTGCGCTGCAAGAACGGCTGGACCTGCGCGGCGTGGTCGGCAACGGCATCCAGCCTTCGGTGCTGCGCGACGCCGGCATTGAAGACGCCGACATGATCATCGCCTGCGCGCCGCAGGACGAGACCAACCTGGTGGTGTGCAAGGTGGCCAACGACTTGTTCAAGGTGCCCACCCGCATCGCGCGCGTGCGCAGCCCCGAATTCGCCAACGGCAGCCCCTTGCTGGAGCGCAGCGGGTTTGCCGTCGACCACGTGATCTGCCCGGAGCAGAGCGTCACCAACTACATCCGCAAACTCATCCAGTACCCCGAGGCGCTGCAGGTGCTGGAATTCGCCGACGGCCTGGTCAGCCTGATCGCCGTGCGCGCCTTCGCCGGCGGCCCCATGGTGCAGCACAGCCTGGCCGAAATACCCGCGCTGGTGCCCGGCGCCGACATGCGAATCGTGGCCATCTACCGCCAGGACAAGGTGCTGGCGACGCTGGACGGCGGCACCCGCATCGAGCCCGGCGACGAGGTCTTCGTGCTCGCCGCCACCGAGCACATTCGCAGTGTTCTGGGCGCGCTGGGGCGCATCGACCGACCGGTCAAGCGGCTGATGATTGCCGGTGGCGGCAAGGTCGGCCTGCGCCTGGCGCGCGAGATCCAGGGCGACTACCAGATCAAGATCATCGAGCCCTCTGCGGTGCGCTGCGAGTACCTGGCCACCGAGCTGCCGGCGTCGACACTGGTTCTGCTCGGCGACGCCACCGACGAGGACCTGTTGGGCGACGAAAACGTGGACGACATGGACATGTTCCTGGCCCTGACCAGTGACGACGAGGACAACATCATGGCCTGCCTGCTGGCCAAGCGGATGGGCGCGCGGCGCGTGCTGGCCGTGATCAACCGGCGTGCCTACGCCGACCTGGTGCAGGGCACGCAGATCGACATCGCCATCTCGCCCAGCCACGCCGTGCTGGGCGAATTGCTGGCCTATGTGCGCCGCGGTGATGTGCAGGCCGTGCACAGCCTGCGCCGGGGTGCAGCCGAGGCGCTGGAGGCCATCGTGCGCGGCGACCGCAAGACCTGCCGCTTCGCCGGCCGGCGCATTGACGAGGTCGGCCTGCCCAACGGCGCGCAGGTGGGAGCCATCGTGCGTGGCCTGCACCGCGCCGACGGCAGCGACGCGGGTGACGACGCGCGGCCGCAAGTCATCATCGCCCACCACGACACGATGGTGCTGCCCAACGACCACGTCATCATCTTCGTGCCGCGCAAGCGCATGGTGCGCGAGGTCGAGAAGCTGTTGCAGGTCAGCGCGACCTTTCTCTTCTGATGGGCCTGCTGCCGGTTGTCGGGCTGGTCGGCCGTCTGGTGGTGCTGTTCGCGCTGATGATGGCCGTGCCGCTGGCCTTCGCCCTGGCGGGCCGCGACGACGCCGAGCACGCCTTCGTGCTGTCGGCCACTTTCACCCTGGCCTGCGGCCTGCTGATGAGCCTTGCCAACCGGCGCTCGCGGCGCGAATTGCAGCCGCGCGACGGCTTTGTGCTGGTCGGGCTGACCTGGCTGGTGCTGCCGGCCTTTGGTGCCTTGCCGCTGTGGCTGGCCATCCCCGACGCCAGTCTCACCAACGCCTACTTCGAGGCCATGTCCGCGCTCACCGCCACCGGCGCCACCGCCTTCAGTGGGCTGGACGGGTTGCCGCTGTCAATCAATGTGTGGCGCTGCTTCATGATGTTTGTCGGCGGGCTGGGCATCATCGTGCTGGCCGTGGCCATACTGCCGCTGCTGGGCGTGGGCGGCAGCCAGCTCTACAAGGCCGAGGCTGCCGGCCCCATGAAGGACCAGAAACTCACGCCGCGCATCGCCGACACGGCGCGCGCCATCTGGGTGGCCTACGGCCTGCTGGCGCTGGCCTGCACACTGGCCTACCGCTGGGCGGGCATGGGCTGGGCCGACGCCTTCATGCACATGTGCAGCACCGTCAGCCTGGGCGGCTTCTCGTCGCGCGACTTGAGCCTGGGGTACTGGAATTCACCCGCCATCGAGGCCGTGGCCATGCTCTTCATGATGCTGTCGGGCATCAGCCTGGTGCTGTACTTCGTGGCCTGGCGCTCGCGCTCGCTGGCGCCGCTGTGGCGCAACCCCGAAGTGCGGGCCTTCTACGCCGTGATCCTGGCCAGTGTGGTGGTGATCTCGCTGTACCTGGTCATGGCCGGCGGCTACACCGACTACGCGCTGGCGCTGCGCCACACGGCGTTTCATGTGGTCTCGATCGCCACGACCACCGGCTACGCCACGCACGACTACGCCAGCTGGCCGCTGTTCGCGTCGATGCTCATCATCTTGTTGGGTTGTTTTGCCACCTGTGCCGGCAGCACCGGTGGCGGCATCAAGATGCTGCGCATGCTGCTGCTGGTCAAGCAGGCGCGGCGCGAGATGGTGCGCATCGTGCACCCCAGCGTCGTCAACCCCGTGGTGCTGGGTGGCGCGGCGGTGAGCGACCGCGTCATGCAAAGCGTGATCGCCTTCATGATGATCTACGGTGCGACGCTGGTGGCGCTGACCATGTTGATGCTGTTCACCGGGCTGGACATCGTCACCGCCTTCACCGCCGTCATCGCCTGTGTCAACAACATCGGCCCCGGCCTGGGGGATGTCGGCCCGGCGCTGAACTACGGCGGCCTCACCGACGTGCAGACCTGGATCTGCACCGCGGCCATGTTGTTGGGACGGCTGGAGCTGCTGTCGGTGCTGGTGCTCTTCAGCCCGGCCTTCTGGCGGCGGTGAGTCGGGCCCGTCGCCCCGGCGTAAGTGCCACTGCCCGGGGCTGGCGGCCGTGGTTATGCTGCGGGGCATGACCACCCCCATCGACTTCTACTTCGACTTCTCGTCGCCCTACTCCTACATCGCCAACGAGTGGCTGGACGCGCTGGCGGCGCGGCACGACCGCAGCGTGCGCCGGCATGCCATCTTGCTGGGCGCCACCTTCCAGGCCGCCGAGCTGAAGTCGCCGGTGTCCTACCCGCTCAAGGGCACGTACTCAATGCGCGACTTCGAGCGCTCGGCGCGTTTTGAGGGCGTGCCTTGCAAGCTGCCCGAAGTCTTCCCGATCCCCACGCAAAACGCTGCGCGCATCTTCTGGTGGCTGGCCGAGACGTGCGGTGAAGACGCCGCCGCGGCCTGGGCGCGGGCGGGGCTGCGTGCGGTGTTCGTGCATGGCGTGGCGCTGAACGACGCTGCCGCACTCAAGGCACTGGCCATGCAGAGCGGCATCGCGCCTGACGAGGCCGAGGCGGTCTGGAACGACCCGGTCTGGAAAGCGCGACTGAAGCGCGAGAACGACCAAGCCATCGCTGCCGGCATCTTCGGCGCACCCTACTTTGTCATCGACGGCGAGCCTTTCTGGGGCAACGACCGCAAGCCACAGATCGAGCGCTGGCTGGCCAGCGGCCCGTTCTGAGCGCAGGAGACCACGGCATGCCCGCACTTGCTTCCAAGATCAATCCCCGCGCCGATGAATTCAAGGCCAGCAGCCTGCAGATGTGCCAGCTGGTGGCCGACCTCAACGCGCGCCTGGCCACCATCGCGCAGGGCGGTGGCGCGGCCGCACGTGCCAAGCACACCGGGCGCGGCAAGCTGCTGCCGCGCGACCGGGTTGAGATGCTGCTGGACCCCGACACGCCGTTCCTGGAGATCGGCGCGCTGGCAGCACTCGACCTCTACGACAACGCCGCGCCGGGCGCAGGGTTGATCTGTGGCATTGGCCGTGTCTCGGGCGTGGAGTGCTTGATCGTCTGCAACGACGCCACCGTCAAGGGCGGCACCTACTACCCGATGACAGTGAAGAAGCACCTGCGCGCGCAAGAGATCGCGCAGCAAAACCGCCTGCCCTGCATCTACTTGGTGGACAGCGGTGGCGCCAACCTGCCCAACCAGGACGAGGTCTTCCCCGACCGCGACCACTTCGGCCGCATCTTCTACAACCAGGCGCAGATGTCGGCGCTGGGCATCCCGCAGATCGCCGTGGTGATGGGCAGCTGCACGGCCGGAGGTGCCTATGTGCCGGCCATGAGCGACGAGGCCATCATCGTCAAGAACCAGGGCACCATCTTTTTGGGCGGCCCGCCGCTGGTGAAGGCGGCCATCGGCGAAGTGGTCAGTGCCGAAGACCTGGGCGGTGGCGACGTGCACACGCGGCTGTCGGGTGTGGCCGACCACCTGGCAGAAAACGACATGCATGCGCTGGCCATTGCGCGCGCTGCGGTGGGCCACCTGAACTGGAGGAAGCCGGAACAGATGAAGCTGGCCGCGCCGCGCGCGCCGTTGTTCGATGTGGCTGAGCTGCACGGTGTGATCCCGGTCGATTCGCGCAAGCCCTTTGATGTGCGCGAGATCATTGCCCGCATCGTCGACGGCAGCGAGTTCGAAGAGTTCAAGGCCCGCTACGGCGCCACACTGGTGACGGGCTTCGCACACATCGAAGGTATGCCGGTGGGCATCGTCGCCAACAACGGCATTTTGTTCAGCGAAAGCGCGCAAAAGGGCGCGCACTTCATCGAGCTGTGCTGCCAGCGGCGCATCCCGCTGGTGTTCTTGCAGAACATCACCGGCT
>JANOLY010000029.1:0-2856 GCA_031420055.1 Burkholderiales bacterium
TCGGCTGGGCGTGTGGAGCTGCTGGACCGCGATGTGACGCGTTGGCCGCAACCGCGCCGCGCACGCGCCGGCCTGGGCCACTTGCGTGGGGCGCTGGTGGGTGCGTTCGCCTTCGCGCTGCTGCAGGAGTTTTTTCGCTCCGAGGCCGTCTTCGGCGCCTTTGCGCGACACTGGCATCTGGGCCTGGGGCTGAGCATCATCGCCAGCGTGGCTCTGCTGCCGCGCGGGCTGGTGGGCATCACCGCGCAGTGGCGCGTGTGGCGCGCCGGCACCGGCGGGCGCGGCACCAAGGCACCGCAGTGAAGCTGCCGATGCCCGCGTACCTAACGTGCCAATGGCTGGGCCCATGAGCGTGCCAGTGCCAGTGCCAGTGTCCTCGCCCGTGCCCGTGCCCGCGGCCGTGCTGTTGCGCGGCCAGGCCATCACCCACCGCTGGGGCGGGCTGGTGGCGGTGGACGGTGTCTCCATCGAGCTGCACCGCGGCAGCGTGCACGCCGTCATCGGCACCAACGGCGCGGGCAAGTCGACGCTGGTCAACATCCTGGCCGGCGAGCTGACGCCCTCGGCTGGGCGTGTGGAGCTGCTGGACCGCGATGTGACGCGTTGGCCGCAACCGCGCCGCGCACGCGCCGGCCTGGGCCGCAGCTACCAGCGCAGCACGCTCTTCCCCAGCTTCACGGTGCTGGAAAACTGCCGCCTGGCCGCCCAGGCCCGCGCGCAAAAACCCTGGGCCTGGTGGCAGGACGCGCAGCGCTGCGCCGACAGCCTGGCCATGGCGCATGCGGTGGCCGCGCGCGCCGGCCTGCGCGAGCTGCTGCTGCGGCCCGCCGGGCTGCTGAGCCACGGGCAAAAGCGCCAGTTGGAGATCGCCATGTGCCTGGCCACCGCACCCGCGGTGCTGCTGCTGGACGAGCCCCTGGCCGGCATGGGTGCAGAAGAAACCGAACGCATGCTGGCCCTGCTGGCCGAGCTGCGCGCCGAGCACGCCATCCTGCTGGTCGAGCACGACATGGACGCCGTGTTCCGCATCGCCGACCGCATCACGGTGATGGTGAATGGCGGCGTCATCGCCAGCGACACGCCGCAAGCCGTGCGTGCCAACGCCGCCGTGCAGGCGGCCTACCTCGGCCACCCCTGAGCAAGCGCCATGGAAACCTTGCTCGATGCGCGCGACATCCAGGCCTGGTACGGCTCCAGCCATGTGCTGCATGGCGTGAACTTGCGCATCGCGCGCGGCCAGGCCGTGGGCCTGCTGGGGCGCAACGGCATGGGCAAGAGCACGCTGATCCGCACGCTGCTGGGCCACGTGGCGCAGCGCCAGGGCCGCATCACGCTGCTGGGGCAAGACGCCTCAAGCTGGCGGCCGCACCAGGTGGCGCGCGCGGGCGTGGCCTATGTGCCCGAGGGCCGCGGTGTGTTCCCCAACCTGAGCGTGCGCGAGAACCTGGTCATGGCCGCCCGTCCCGGCCGCAGCGGCCGCCTGCACTGGCCACTGGAGCGTGTGCTGCAGACCTTCCCGCAGCTGCGCGAGCGGCTGGGCTACGCGGGTGCGCAACTCTCGGGCGGCGAGCAGCAGATGCTGGCCATTGGCCGCGCGCTGATGACGCACCCCGAGCTCATCATCCTGGACGAAGCCACCGAGGGCCTGGCGCCGCTGGTGGTGGCCGATATCTGGCGCGTGGTGGACGAGATTCGCGCCGACGGCATCGCCACCCTCATCGTCGACCGCGACTACCGCCGCGTGCTGGCCCGCTGCGACCAGGCGCTGGTGCTGCAAAAGGGGCGCGTGGTGCTGCAAGGCGCGGCCGCCGCGGTGGCCACCGACCCGGCGCTGTCGGCCTGCCTGGGCGTGTAGCGCAACGGCGCACGCTGCAAGCTGTTAGGGTCAGCCATGCCCGGCTACCTGACCCACGAAAGCACCGTTGCCGTGGCCGGCGTGGCCGATCTGCAGATCCGCAGTTTGCTCGACCGCCAGCAGTACGCCGACCCGCTGGGCGAGGCCGCGCGGCTGGGCATCACGTCCGCCGCCTGGCCGCTGTTCGGCATGCTGTGGCCCTCGGGCGCGCAACTGGCCGCCCAGTTGGCGCTGCGGCCCGTGCAAGGCGGCGAACGCATCTTGGAGATCGGCTGCGGGCTGGCGCTGTCCAGCCTGGTGGCACACCGCCGCGGCGCCGACGTAACCGCCAGTGACTGCCACCCGCTGGCAGCGGCCTTCCTCACCGAGACCCTGCGCCTGAACGCGCTGGCGCCCATGAAGTACCGCCACGGCCAGTGGGGCGCGACCGCCGGGCCCTGGACGCCACGCGGCAGCCTGGGCGCAGCGGCGGCCACCGTCTTGCAAGGCGAGTACGACCTGATCATCGGCAGCGACGTGCTGTACGAACCTGATGCGCTGGGCACGCTGGCGCTGTTCATCGAACACCACGCCGCGCCCGAGGCCGAGATATGGGTCATCGACCCGCAACGCGGCAACCGCCCGGCCTTTCACCGCCAGATGGCGGCGCACGGCTTTGGCCTGACGCAGACCGACATGGGCCGCGCCAGCACGGGCTTGGCCGCTGCGTACCGCGGGCGGCTGTTGCGTTACCGCAGAGGCTGAGAGGCGCGCATCGCGCCCGGCCTGCACGAACTGATGCATGAACGCATGCGTCGCCCCGGTGGGCGCACGGCTGCAAGGCAGCCGCATCGGCGCGGGCTCGCTGAGCCTTTGCCCGGGCTCGTTAGCGTCGCGGCTCGCCGCGACCGGCGTCGCGACCGGGGCGTGGGCCGCGCGGGGCGTCAGGCCGCGGGCCGCGGCCGCCGGGCGGGCGCGGGCCGCAATTGCCGACGCGCCGCTGCGCTGAACCCTTGACGGCC
>JANOLY010000030.1:0-5421 GCA_031420055.1 Burkholderiales bacterium
CAGCAGCACCAGCACCGGCACCACCAGCTTCCACGACAAGCCGGCGAAGAAGATCACGTAGATGCCGCCGAACAAGATCAGCAGTGCGGTGCCCAGGTCGGGCTGCTTGGCCACCAGTGCCACCGGCACGACCAGCAAGGCCGCGGCGATGACGAAGTCGCTCACGCGCAGCTGCCCTTCGCGCTTTTGGAACCACCAGGCCAGCATCAGCGGCGTGGCGATCTTCAGCACTTCGCTGGGCTGAATCACCAGCGGGCCGATGTCCAGCCAGCGCGTGGCGCCTTTGCGCGTGATGCCAAACAGCGCCGTGGCTATCAACAAGGCCAGCCCCACCGTGTACAGCGGCGCGGCCAGTTGCTGCAACTTGTGCGGCGGCACCTGAGCCACCACGAACAGCACGCCCAGCGCCAACAGCATGTTGCGCCCATGGTCGACAAAGCGCGTGCCGTGGTCGTAACCGGCCGAGTACATGGCCACCAGGCCGATGGCCGCCAGCAGCGTGATGGCCAGCAGCAAGGGCCCGTCGAAGCCGCCGAACACGCGGTACAGACGCATCCACAGCGGCGGGCGTTCGAAGGCGGCGTTCATCGTGCGTGCATCAGGGATGCATCGTCAGGACGGTGTGTCATGGCTCATTGCCCAAGCCAATTGAAGCGACGTTCGCCCAGCGTGAAGACGGCGATGCCGCAGGCCTGCATTGGCAGCCGGAAGAGCAGCTCGCCGTCCGGGCCCGCGACACAGCTCCCGCCCCCGTCCACGCTCTCTTCAGGGCGGTTCAGCGCATTCGGCCAGTTCGTCTGAACAACATGCGCGCGCGTTGCCGCGGCCAGCCGCTGAATGTCCCGCACGTACTCGGGCGGGTCGGTTCTGGGCTTTTCGGGGTCTTGACGCAGCGCGCCAGGAACGAAGACCAGGTCGACCGTGCCGGGCGCCAGCTGCGGCGCGACCAGTTCAAGATCGCACACCTCGCGGCAGATGACGGCCGAGCAGCGAAGTCCATGCAGCAGCCCCGCAGGGCGCGCCGAGCCCCGCGCAAAAAACGTCGCTTCGGGGTCGGTCAGCCCGTGTTTGCAGACCACGGCGGCGGTCGACCCTAGCTCGTTGATGAGCAGGTGCGAATTGAACCGAAGGCCGGCTTCTGCAAAGGTCGGCGCGCCCACGGCAATGGCCAGGCCGAGGGTGCCTGCCATGTCGTGAAGTTGCTGCAACGCGGGTGCAACGACCTCGGGCCTGGCTTCGCGCGCGATCTCGCGATGAAAGCCCGTGACCGCCAGCTCTGAGAAGGCGCAGAGCTGCGCACCTTGCGCCTTTGCAAGCGCCATCGCCGCGCCTATGGCGGCCAGGTTCTCGGCCGTGGTCCAGTGCATGGCGATCTGGGCGATGGCGATGCGCCGCGGCACGACCGGCATCACATCCAGGTGCAAACGGGTGCTCACCGCGCGTCGCCCGCGGCGGCCACGCTGGGCAGGGGCATGTCCGCGGCGCGCCGCGGCGTGCCGATGGGCGCGGCCGACTTGCCGATGCGGGTGGCGGCCATGTCCTCGGCGTTGGGCACCTGGCCGGCCAGCAGGTAGTCAAAGACACGCCGGGCCATGGGTGCTGCGGCTTCGGCGCCGAAGCCGGAGTTCTCGACGATCACCGCCAGCGCCACGGTGGGCACTTCCATCGGCGCCATGGCCACGTACAGCGAATGGTCGCGCTGGTGCTCTTCGAGCTTGGAGGCGTCGTATTTCTGGTTCTGGCGTATGCCCACGGCCTGGGCCGTGCCGGTCTTGCCGCCGCTGGTGTAGGCGGCACCGGCAAACACGCGCGCTGACGTGCCTTCAAGCACCACGCCTTGCAAGGCGCGGTTGATCAGCGCCACATGCTCAGGGCGGTAGGGCAGCGGCGTGAGTGCGGCGCTGGCCACCAGGCGGCGTTCGCGGGTGATGACGTCTTCGATCTCACGCACCAGGCGCGGCTCGAAGCGCTGGCCACCCGACACCACGATGGCCAGCGCGTTGGCCATTTGCAGCATGGTGAAGTTGTTGTAGCCCTGGCCAATGCCCAGCGAAATGGTCTCGCCGGCGTACCAGCGCTGCTGTTCTGGCTTCTTGTAGGCCCGCTTCTTCCAGGCCGTGGACGGCAGCAGGCCGGTCAGTTCACCTTCCAGGTCGATGCCGGTGCGCTGGCCCAGGCCCATGGGCGAGAGCTGCTCGTGGATCAGGTCCACGCCCATCTCGTTGGCCAGCGAGTAGTAGTAGACGTTGCTCGATTTGACGATGGAGCGGAACATGTCCACGGGGCCCAGGCCCTTGTCGCCGTGGCTGCGGAAGGTGTGGTTGCCGAACTGGAAGGTGCCGCCGTCGTTGACGATGGTCGAGGCAGTGCGCTTGCCGCTTTCCAGCGCGCCCATGGCCATGAAGGGCTTGAAGGTGGAGCCCGGCGGGTAGGTGCCGCGCATGGCGCGGTTGAGCAGCGGTTTGTCGATGGACTGGTTCAGTTCGCGCCAGCTGTCGCCGTCGATGCCGTCAACGAACAGGTTGGGGTCGAAGGTGGGTTTGCTGACAAAGGCCAGGATCTCGCCGTTGCGCGGGTCGATGGCCACCAGCGCGCCGCGGCGATCGCCGAACATCTCTTCCACCAGCGCTTGCAGCTTGATGTCTATGGACAGCACCAGCTTGTCGCCTGGCGTGGCCGGCTGGCTGCTCAGGCGGCGCACGGCGCGGCCGTTGGCGCTGGTTTCCACCTGCTCGTAGCCTGCGGTGCCGTGCAGCACGCGTTCGTACTTCTGCTCCAGGCCCAGCTTGCCGATGTACTCGGTGCCCTTGTAGTTGCCCTGGTCTTCGTCGTCCCAGTCTTCCATGGCCTTCTTCTCGGCCTGGTTGATGCGGCCGATGTAGCCCAGCAAGTGGCTGCCGGTCTCGCCCAGCGGGTACTGGCGGAACAGCCGCGCCTTTACATCCACCCCGGGAAAGCGGAAGCGCTGCGCCATGAAGCGCGCCACCTCCTCGTCGCTGAGCTTGGTGCGTACAGGCAGCGAGTCGAAGCTCTTGCCTTCTTCCAGCGCGCGCTTGAAGCGGCGGCGGTCGCGGGGCGTGATGTCCACGACCTGGCTCAGCGCGTCGATGAGTGGTTCCATGGCGGCGCTGCCACCGGCGCGCGCCGGAGAAATCTCCAGCGTGTAGGCCGAGTAGTTGGTGGCCAGCACCACGCCGTTGCGGTCGACGATGAGCCCGCGTATGGGCACCACCGGCATCACGGCGATGCGGTTGGCCTCGGCCTGGGTGGCCAGCTCTTCGTGGCGGAACACCTGCAGGTGCACCAGGCGCGCGGCCAGCAGGCCAAAGGCGACGAGAACGAACACCGCCGCAGCCAGCAGGCGGCCGCGGAAGCGGCCGATCTCTTGCTCTACATCGCGAAGGGGGGTCATGGGCCCTTGCGCCGAGCCGCCTCAAGCAAGGGCCGCTCCCCCCTGGGGGGGCGCGAGCGGCAGCGAGCTTGGGGGTCGTTCATCACAGGGGTCGATTCTGGTCCGGGTCCGGCGCACGCCGCTGGGGTGCCAGCAAGAGGGCGCTGACCAGCGGCCAGAGCAGCGTTTCGAAGAGTGGTGCCAGCAGCAGCGTCCACCCCGGAAACATCCCGCCGGCCAGCATGCCCACGGCCAGCGACACCAGGTTCAGGCCGACAAACATGGGCAGCACCTGCAGCGTCTGCTCGGCCAGGCCGAACCACAGCAACCGGCGGCGCATGACCAGCGCGCCGAAACTCAGCAGCGTGTAGGCCAGCGCATGCTGACCCAGCAACGCGCCCTGGTGCACGTCCATCAGCAGGCCGAACATGAAGCTCACGCCCACACCCACCCGGCGCGGCTGGTGCACCGTCCAGACCATCAGCGTCACCGCCAGCAGGTCGGGCATGCCCGGCATGCGGCCCAGTGGCAGCAGGTTGAAGCCGAAGGCCAGCAGCAGCGTGAAGCCGATGAAAAACGGGTTGACCGGCAGCAGCAGCTGGTCGGAGCCCCGCGGCATGATCACAGGCCGTCCTCCCGTGACGGCGCGCGCATGGGCGGGCCTACGAGCTGCGAACTCTGGTACTTGTCCTTGTCCTGCCCCGTCATGCTCATGGCCGCGCGCTCCCCTTGCGCTTGGGCTTGTCCGCCACTTGGGGTGCCGGTACGGGCCGCGGGGGTAGTTGCGCCGCGGTGGGTTCCAGCACCAGCACATAACGCACGCCGGCAGAAGGTGCTGTGGGCGTGAGCAGGATGCGCGCAAAGCCGGCCTCGGCGCGGCGCTCCACGCTGGCCACCTTGGCCACCGGCAGGCCCGGCGGATAGATGCCGTCCAGCCCGCTGGTGTGCAGTTCGTCGCCCACCTGCACATCGGCATTGCCCGACACAAAGCGCAGCTCCATGCCCGCCGCGCCGCCAAACTGCCCGCCAAAGGCCGCGCTGCGTTGCTGCGTGCGGATATTGAGCACGGGGATGGCGGCGTCCTTGTCGGCCAGCAGCGTCACCTCGGCCGTTAGCGCGTACAGGTGCGTGACCTGCCCCAGCACGCCGGCTTCGTTGATCACCGGCGAGCCCAGCGTCACGCCCTGGGTCTGGCCGCGGTCGATGAACACCTTGCGCGAAAACGGGTCGGCCGCCTCGTACATGATCTCGGCCGCCAGCGAACGCACGGCCAGCGCCGGACGCAGTTCCAGCAACGAACGCAGCCGGGCGTTTTCGGCGGCCAGTTGGGCCGCGCTGCTGGCCCGCACCGATTGCGCGGCCAGCGCCGCGCGGGCGGCCGCTTCATCGGCACGCGCTTGGCGCAGGCCACGCAGGTAGTCGCCCCCGCCATGCCACATCGCCAATGGCACGGCCGCCGCGCTTTGCAGTGGCATCAGGGTCAGGGCCAGCCCCGCCCGCAGCGGCTCCACCACCCGAAAGCGCGTGTCGGCCACCATCAGGAAGATCGCCAGCGCGGCGAAGAACACCAGCCGCGTGAGCGCGGTCGGCCCTTGCCGAAAGAACGGCGGCGGGGTTCGGTCCAGCGTTCCCAGCGCCATGGGAGCCCCAAGCCTGCGGCGGGTGGCCGCTTACTCGGAAGTGAAAATCGAGCCCAGCCGCTCCATGCGCTCCAGCGCCATGCCGCAGCCCCGCACCACGCAGGTCAGCGGGTCTTCGGCCACCAGCACGGGCAGGCCGGTTTCTTCGGCCAGCAGGCGGTCCAGGTCGCGCAGCAGCGCGCCGCCGCCGGTGAGCATCATGCCGCGCTCGGCGATGTCAGCACCCAGTTCGGGCGGGGTCTGTTCCAGCGCGTTTTTCACCGCGCTGACCATCTGGTTCAGCGGGTCGGTCAGGGCTTCCAGGATCTCGTTGGACGAGATCGTGAAGCTGCGCGGCACGCCCTCGCTGAGGTTGCGGCCCTTGACTTCGATTTCCTTGACCTCGCTGCC
>JANOLY010000031.1:0-3625 GCA_031420055.1 Burkholderiales bacterium
GGCGATCAGGCGTGGAAGGTGAGCGCCCTCCTGCCGGTCGCCCCACCACGCCTGCAGGCCCGCGAACTCGTCGAACTGCAGCGGCTGCGTCTTGGTGTAGTTCTTGCGACCTTCGGGCAGGCGGCCGCCGCAGTTCGGGCAGTGCTCGAGGTCCAGTTCGAAGACGCGCTTGAGCAGCCGCGCCCAACTCAGCCGCACCGGCCTGTGGTGCGCACAGTTCGCCTCGCACGCGGCGTCTTGCGCTGCCTGGTTGGGCTCGACCGGCTCTTGCGGCACCACCATTGCGCGCAGCTTGGCGTTGGGCGCCAGCACACCGTGGAAGCGGATCAGGTGCAGCCGTGGCCGTGGCACCAGCGCCGCCAGCCGCTGCATGAACTCCAGCGGCGACATCACCAGGTGCGTGGTGCCGTCGCGCCAGGGTGTCTTGAGCTTGAGCACCACCTGTCCGGTGGCGTTGGTCTGCACGCGTTCGTTGGCCAGCGCCGGGCGGGTGATGTAGCGGCACAGTTGTTCCAGCGCCCGGCGATCGTCGGCCCCGCAGCGCACAGCGGCGTGCAGGCTGAAACCGTCGATGTCGGCGCACAGCGTCTGCTTGAAGTCCTTCTCCCTGGGCATGGCACCCTGCACCGTCAGCACCTTCTGGCCAGCACGCGGACCGAAGGCGATGCGGTAAGTACAGGCCGCAGCCTGCAGCGGCCTGAGAACGCGAGCCTCGTCCGAATCGCCGTCGTTGTCGGCCACGCAGGTTGAACCCTCCTCCTCGACCAACACCCCCCGACGGGTGAGCAGACCCATCAGTCGGGTGATGATCTTGTGCAACACCGACTGCAGCGCTTGGTCGGTTGGCTCGGGAACTGCGCTTTGGCGGTGCTGATCCTGTCGCAGCTGTGGCCCGGCGTGCCTGGCGCTTTGCGCATCCCCGTCGTGGCCTACGTGCTGGCCTTGGCCTGCATGGCGGCGCAAGCGGCGGTGGTCTGGCGCGCCGCAGCCGAACGGAAGCCTGTGTTGGCCTGGGGCGGCCTGCTGTTCATGAGCAGCGACGCGCTGTTGGCCACCAACAAGTTTGGCGGTGGACTGCCCCTGGCCAGCTTGTGGATCTTGGCCACTTACTGGGCCGCACAGTGGTGCATCGCGTCGTGGTTGGCGCCCTGTTCAAGCCCGTCAGGCGAAAGCGCGATCGCTCATCTCGATCGTTAGTGTGGTGCGCTCGATGACTTTGAACCCATTGGCGCAGGGCCAAGTCGGCTTCACCGCAAGCTGGCCTCACCCTGTCGGACATTGGCCGACGGTGGCGAACGGCCGGTCAGGTGCTGCCGGCCTTCAACCGACCTGCGCGGCCGATTGGACCCAGGGATCGTTGTCGCCGCCGCCGAAAGTGCTGACGAGAAAGTCAACAAAGGAGCGTGTACGCGCCGGCGTCAGCTTGCGCGAAGGCATCGTGGCATACAACGTCAACGTCGTACCTTGCCAATGAGGCAGCACGCGCACGAGGCGCCCTTCGCGCAAGGCCTGTGCTGCCACGAATGAGGGCAGGCCGGCGATGCCCATGCCCGCGAGCGCGGCAGCAAGCAGCAGCTCGATCTGACCGGTGGACAGGGCCGGCGTCGGTACCGGAATGCTGAGGGTGTGCGATACGCCGGCAGGGGCGTCTGGGTCGGTGCAAGTCAACGTCAACTCGCGCCGCACAGCCGACACTGCGGGCAGCAGGCCGTCATGTACAAGCAGGTCATCGGGATGCTGTGGATGGCCGCGCCGCTTCAGGTATTCGGGAGAGGCGCAGATGATGAAACTCGAACGCGCAAGCCGTCGAGCGACGAAGTCGCCCTCGAACGGTTGCTGGCCGACCGAGACAATGGAGACGTCATGGTTCTGGTGCGCCGCTTCCACCGCGCCGGGCGCGGCGATCTCCAGACCGAGCCGCGGATGCTGCGCTCGAAAGCGCGGCAAGTGCTGCGCAAGCTGGTGGACGGCGAACGCCGGCGGGCACAACACGCGCAAGGTCCCTCGCAGCTGTTTGCTCGAGGCGCCTGCCAGTGCGTCGGCATCATCCAATTCAGCCAGGATGCGCCTGGCTTTCTCAAGATACGCCGTGCCGATGTCGGTGAGAGCGATGCGACGCGTCGTGCGGTTCAGCAGACGCGCCCCGAGGTGCCGCTCCAACTCGGCCATCGTGCGTGTGACCACCGGCGGCGCCAGGTCCATGGAGCGTGCGGCGCCAGCGAAGCTGCCCTCGGTGACGACACGCTCGAAGACACGCAAGGCGCGCAACTGATCCATCTTTCGATTGTTGCATTCACCGCAAGAGTGTGTGCACAGGCTACGGCTGGGCCAATGGCGTTGCGGTTCCTACATTGACGTCCTGACAGAACGCCTCATGACCATGCAAGAGGCTGCCGCCACGCGCAGTCGCTCCCGCTTGGCCACACCCCCTCATCGTTGGAGAATTCTCATGAAATCCTTTGCCCGCACCATGGCCATGCCCAAGCGGTTGGCTGCACTGTTGGCTGCCATCACCATGGCAGCTGGCGCCATGCCGCCTTCGCTCGACCTGTCCGGGCAGGCCCGACTGGACGCCTACCGCCAGGCACCCGCATCGGCGGGTGCGTTGGTCTACCGCGGCACTGTCTTCCCGCAGGACCGGGCCGGTGCCGCGCCGCTGTTTATCTACGAACGGCGCGTCGCGCTCATGGCCGAAGGCCAGGTGGCCGCTGCGCACATTACCCACACGCTGGATGGCGAAGTCATCATCGCCGAAGTGGCGCAATACGCCGCAGGCTACGCATTGCAGCGATTCGACGCCACCAACAAGCAACTTGGCCACAGTGGCTCGGTCGTACTCAGCAACGGCGGGCGCCACCTTGAGTTTCGGTTGCTCGACAACGGCAAACTCAGCACAGCGTCAGAAGATGTGGACGTGCCGGTGGTGAGCGGGCCTTCGGTGCATGGCTTCATCCTGCACCACTGGGACTTGCTTGCTCGGGGCGAGACTATGCCGGTTCGAATGATCGTGCTGGCGCAGAAGCAGACCTACGCCTTCAACATCCGTCGTGTCGAAGGCAGCGCAGGCAAAGCAGGCAGCACGTCGTTTTCGATCACCCCCAGCAGTTGGCTCGTGCGCCTGGCCTTGAAGCCGCTTTCGGTGACGTTTGACAACACCACCCGCAACGTGATTCGTTACGAAGGGCGCGTGCCACCGATGCGGCAGCTCGAAGGTGGCCTGAAGACGCTTGATGCGCGGGTGGACTACACGATGGCGATGGCGGCGTACCGCTGAACCCGTGAACACCACCGCCGGGGGCGTCCATTCGCTTGGAAGTGCCCCAGCGCTGGCCAACACGGGCAAACCCCAGTCCCGAGTGCGCGCAGTCCATCAGCAGGAAATCAACAAACCATCAAGGGTGAGATTGTCGGGTTGGCACCAGTCCATCGGTGCAGTTCATGCGGCGTTGGCGGCCAGGCCCACCACTGGGCTTGGCGACCTTGGGCATGCAGGCGCCGATTCAAGCCTCACCACTTGGAGGATAGGATTTTCAAACGCTCTTTTTCCTTCCCTTTGGCACCCTGAACACGGCAGAACACGGCGCCCGACTGCGTTTGAATCTGTCTTTGAAGGCAGCGCAGATCT
>JANOLY010000032.1:0-13145 GCA_031420055.1 Burkholderiales bacterium
ATCAGGAACATGCGCCCGGGCTGCAGCCGCCACTTCTTGACGATGCTGCTTTCAGGAATAGGCAGCACGCCAGACTCGCTGGCCATGACGACCAGGTCGTCGTCGGTGACGATGTAGCGCGCCGGGCGCAGGCCGTTGCGGTCCAGCGTGGCGCCGATCTGCTTGCCGTCGGTGAAGACCATCGCGGCCGGGCCGTCCCAGGGTTCGAGCATGGCGGCGTGGTACTCGTAGAAGGCGCGCCGGCGCGCGTCCATCAGTTCGTGGTTCTCCCAGGCCTCGGGGATCATCATCATCGCCGCGTGGGCCAGCGGGTAGCCGCTCATGGTGAGCAGCTCCAGCGCATTGTCGAAGGTGGCGGTGTCGCTCTGGCCTTCGAAGCTGATGGGGTAGAGCTTTTGCAGGTCGTCGCCCAGCACGGGGCTTTTCATCACGCCTTCGCGCGCGCGCATCCAGTTGAAGTTGCCCTTGACGGTGTTGATCTCGCCGTTGTGCGCCACCATGCGGTAGGGGTGGGCCAGCGGCCATTCCGGGAAGGTGTTGGTACTGAAGCGCTGGTGCACCAGGGCCAGGGCTGAGACCGTGCGCGGGTCTTGCAAGTCCTGGTAGTACTGGCCCACCTGGTCGGCCAGCAGCAAGCCCTTGTAGATGACCGTGCGGCAGCTCATGCTGGGTACGTAGTACTCGCGGCTGTGCGTGAGCTTCAGCGCCTGGATGGCCGCGCTGGCGGTCTTGCGGATGACGTAGAGCTTGCGCTCCAGCGCGTCCGGCACGATGACATCGGCGCCGCGGCCGATGAAGATTTGGCGGATCACGGGCTCTGTGGCGCGCACCGCCGGGCTCATGGGCATGAGCCGGTCGACCGGCACGTCGCGCCAGCCCAGTAGCACCTGGCCCTCGGCCTTCACAGCGCGTTCCAGCTCTTGTTCGCAGGCCAGGCGCGACGCATGTTCCTTGGGCAGAAAGATCATGCCCACGCCGTACTCGCCCGGCGCGGGCAGGGCCACGCCCACGGACCCGTCAGGGGCCGTGCCGGCCCGGGCCATCTCGGCGCGGTACAGCTCATCAGGCAGCTGAATCAGGATGCCGGCGCCGTCGCCCATCAACTTGTCGGCGCCGACCGCACCGCGGTGGTCGAGGTTTTCAAGAATCTTCAGGCCCTGCTTGACGATGGCGTGCGCCTTGTTGCCCTTGATGTGGGCCACGAAGCCAACGCCGCAAGCATCGTGCTCGCGAGCCGGGTCATACAGCCCATGCGTGGCCAGGGAGTCGATCTCGGCATGGCTGGCGGGCAAGCCGGTGGGCTGGGATGTGGGCATGGCGGGTCTCCGGCAGGGCACGAAACGGGGGCGGGTTGCGAAGTTACCGCAGTGCAGCAACTGCATCAAGCCCAATAAATAGGGTCAGACCCCACTTTTGACTGTGCTGATGTGCTTGAGACTTAAATGGGGACACATATCAGGCTGGCCTGCTACGTGGCCGGCCGCGTCGACGTGGAGTCAGCGGGCGCTCACCCGACGCAGTCGGCTGGCCATCGACCACGGGCATGCCGGCGGCCCAGCCGCCCAGGGCGGCGCGGCGCAGAACGGCTGCGGTGACTGACGGCACACCGTCCTCCAGCAGCGCGCGGTAGGCGACTTCGCGCTCGAACGGGGTGTTGCCCAGGGCCCAGTACTCGGGGGGGTCGGACACCAGGGCAAGCCGCGCGCCGCCCAGGCGCGTGCTGGCGGTGGTGTGGCCGGTGGCCGCGGCGCTGTCGATCAGTGCCAGGGCTTGCAGTCGCAACGGCCCCGGCTCGACCACCGCGGCGCGGAAGCGGCCGTCCCACAGGGTGCCGCTGCGCCCGTGCCGGCGGTTGAAGCCGCTGACATAGCGCCGGTTGACGGCCTGCATGAAGCGACTGAGCGAGCCCTCGGCCGTCGGCGTGGCGAGCAGCTGGACTTCGTCATCCAGCAAGGCCCAGCCGTGGATCTGAAGCGCTTCAGTCCCGGCCGCGGCGCGCAGAGCCTCCAAGTAGGTGGCGCGGTCGGCGGCGTCGACAAAAACGGCCTCGCCGTTGTGACCGCGCTGGATCACATAGTGCGCAAAGCCGGGCAGCGCCAGCCGGGGCAGTCGGGCCATGGCGACTTCAGTCGGGCTCAGTCGGCGAACAGGCGCCGGCCGGTCAAACGCTCGTGTTCGCGCAGGGCAAAGCGGTCGGTCATGCCGGCAATGTAGTCGGCCACCGAGCGGGGCAGGGCCAGGGCAGCGGCGTAGTCGGCTGGCATCTGGCCAGGCTGGTCGATGTAGGCAGCAAACAACTCGGCCACCATGGTGCGCGCCCGTGTCGTGGTCTGCACCACCTGCGGGTGGCGGTACAGCGCGCTGAACAGGAAGCGCTTGAGCTCGGCGGCCTGCTCGCGCAGGCCGTCACTGAAGCTGGCCAGAGGCGGTGCGTGCCGCACGGCGTCGGCGTCGGCCGGTGCATGCAGGGTGAGCGCGGCCTGGGTGGCTTGCAGCAGGTCGCCCACCTGCGCCGACAGCATGCGCCGCAGCGTCTCGAACAACAGTCGTTTCCCCGGTTGCGCCCGCAAGGCCGGGTGGTCATGCAGCACCGCGGCGTGCCAGCGCCCGAACAGCGGCACCTCGCACAGCTGTTGGGTGCTGACCAGGCCGGCCCGCACGCCGTCGTCGATGTCGTGCGCGCTGTAGGCCAGCTCGTCAGCCAGGTTGACGATCTGCGCTTCCAGGCTGGGCTGGGTGCCGTCTATGAAGCGCTGGGCCGGGCCCTGCGGCTCACGCGCCAGCAGCCGCAGCGCGTTGCGGCGCGAGCAGTGCTTGAGGATGCCCTCGCGGGTTTCGAAGCACAGGTTCAGGCCGTCGAAGGCCGGGTAGCGCGCTTCCAGTGAATCGACCACACGCAGGCTTTGCAGGTTGTGCTCAAAACCGCCGTGCTCGCGCATGCACTCGTGCAGCGCGTCCTGCCCGGCGTGTCCAAACGGGGTGTGGCCCAGGTCGTGGGCCAGGGCGATGGCCTCGGTCAGGTCTTCGTTCAGGCGCAGCGCACGGGCCACTGAGCGGCCCAGTTGTGCCACTTCCAGCGAATGCGTCAGCCGCGTGCGGAACAGGTCGCCTTCGTGGTTGATGAAGACCTGGGTCTTGTAGACCAGGCGCCGAAAGGCCGTGCTGTGCACGATGCGGTCACGGTCGCGCTGGTGCACGTTGCGCGGCGGGGCCTCGGCCTCGGGCACGCGCCGGCCGCGTGAGGCCCCGGGGTGGCTGGCCCAAGGCGCGAGAAGGCTGTTGTTCACGCCGGGGCGCTGTGGCGGGCGATGACGCGCAGCACGCTGGCGTCGGGCGCGGCCCGTACCACGGCGCGGCCGGGTGCGTCCAGCAGCACGAAGCGGATTTCGCCCGCCTGCGCTTTCTTGTCGTGGCGCATCAGTTCCAGCCAGCGCTCGCCGGGCATCAACGGGGCCTGAACGGGCAAGCCGGCGCGCGCCACCAGGCGGGCGATGCGCTGGGCCAAGGCTGCGGCGACCAGCCCGAGCTCGGCCGACAAGTCGGCCGCCAGCACCATGCCGCAGCCCACCGCCTCGCCGTGCAGCCACTGGCCGTAGCCCATGCCGGTCTCGATGGCGTGACCAAAGGTGTGGCCAAAGTTCAGGATGGCGCGCAAGCCGGCCTCGCGTTCGTCCTGGCCGACGACATCGGCCTTGATCTCGCAAGACCTGCGCACCGCATGCGCCAGCGCCTGTGTGTCGCGGGCCAGCAAGTCGTCCAGGTGGTCCTCGATCCAGCCCATGAATTCCATGTCGGCGATGGGCCCGTACTTGATCACCTCGGCCAACCCGGCCGCCAGTTCGCGCACCGGCAGGCTGGCCAGCGTGTCGAGGTCGCAGACCACACGCACCGGCTGGTAGAAGGCGCCGATCATGTTCTTGCCCAGCGGGTGGTTGATGGCGGTCTTGCCACCCACCGACGAGTCCACCTGCGCCAGCAGCGTGGTGGGCACCTGCACGAACGGCACCCCACGCATGTAGGTGGCAGCAGCGAACCCCGTCATGTCGCCGACCACGCCGCCGCCCAGCGCGAACAGCACGGTGTTGCGGTCGCAGCCTTGGGCCAGCAGGTGGTCGAAGATGCAGTTCAGGGTCGACCAGTCCTTGTGCTGTTCACCGTCGGGCAGGTGCACGCTGCTGACCTGCCCGTAGTGCGGCGCCAGCGCCTGGCGCAGCGGCGCTTCGTACAGCGACGCGACCTGCGGGTTGCTGACGATCACCGCCTGTGCCGCCCGCGGCAGGCCGGCCCAGGCGGCGGGTGACTGCAGCAGGCCGGCCTGGATGAGGATGTCGTAACGGTTGTCGGCGGTGGTCACGCTGACGGGGCAGGGCAGGGCGCTTTGCATGAAGCGAGGTCTCAAAGGAGTGAAACGGCGGGGGATGAATGTGCCAACGGCTGTTGATCTTGCCCCGATTCAACTGTGCTGGGGCTCCGATGTCCATGTCGCCAAGCCGCGCTGGCGTTGGCGCATGGCCCGCCCCGCGAGATGGCCTGTGCCTCTACGCCCGAGAACCTGCGTTGGCAGCCTTACGCACCCGGTTGCGCAGCAAGTTGAAATACACGCTGTCGACTGCATCACCAGGCGGTGAGAAGGCACCCACAAGAAGCAGCTCGCGCAGGTGCCGCCGGTCCTGGTCTTCTCGGGTCAGCTCCCGCTGGTTCGCAGCGTCGATGTCCGCAGTACCACCGGCCCGGGCCTGGTGGCCTGCCGTTGGTGCTCCGCTTGAGGTGTTGGGCGTCACTTTTGCGGCACGAGCTTGACCCGAAGTTCACAGCCCACAGCCTGGGCATACCGCTTCAGCGTAGATAGCGATGGCACATGCTTTCCAGTCGACTCCAGGCGAGATACGGCACTCTTCGTGGTGCCCATGAGCTCAGCAACAGCGTCTTGAGTCAGTCCCGCGCGAGTTCTGGCCTTGAGCAGCTGACCCACGACCTCGTACTCAAGGACTAAAGCTTCATACGCTTCGGTGAAACCCTTGCGACCACGAGCCTTCTTGATGAAAGCAGCATGGTCATGGCGGGTGGGTTCGTACTTCAGATCAGCCATTTCTCACCACCTTTACTCGCTTTCGCGCGATCTTGAGTTCTCGTTCCGGCGTCGCCTCAGACTTCTTGATGAACGCATGGACAACCGATATCCGCTTCCCGACGAGGAAGCAGTAAAGGGCTCGCCCGATTCCTTCGCGCCCGCGTGGACGCAACTCAAACAACCCTTCGCCCATCGAGCGAGAGTGTGGCATCCGCAGATTTGGCCCATGCTCCAAGAGCAACTCGACCAGCTTGGCATAGTCGGCAAGAATCTCTGCCGGCCAGCACTCAATCGTTTCCAGGATGCGCGGGTTGAAGTACTCAATGGTGTACGCCACGAACGCACGTTAGCACAAGTGTGAACATGCTGGAAAAGCGTGTTTTGTGACGCCTGACAAGCGTTGAACACCTCAACCCTGCGGCGCGCTGGCGTCAATCGGCGACGGCACCTGCGCCGGGTCGACCAGCCCGGCCAGTTCAAGTTGCATCAGCACCATGCCGATCAGTGCGTGCACGGAAGGCCGCGCCGATTCGACGACGAAGTGCGCCGTGCGGCGGTACAGCGGGTCGCGCTCACGGTACAGCTCGCGCAGCCGGCGCAGGGGGTCGGCCACCTGAAGCAAGGGCCGCTGGGTGTCGTGGCGCAGGCGGCGGTGCAGTTCCTCGGCGGTCGACCGCAGGTAGAACACATGGCAGCGCGAATGCAGCGCGTCGCGCGTGGAGGGCCGCAGTACCGCCCCGCCACCGGTGGCCAGAACCAGACCGGGTACGGCCGTGAGCTCCTCGATCACGTCCTGCTCAACGTCGCGAAACGCTTCTTCGCCCTGCTCGGCGAAGAAGCGCTTGATCGGCATGCCGATCAAGCGCTCGATCTCGTGGTCGCTGTCGGTGAACTTCAGCCCCAGTTTCCGGGACAGGTGGCGCCCGACGGTGGACTTGCCACAGCCGGGCATGCCGACGAGGGCCAGGGTCAGGGCGGGCAAGCTGACGGTGCGGCGCCGCGGACCACCGGCACAGCGACCGTGGTTCCTGTGCCGCTAGGCGAGCGGAAGGTGACGAAAATGACCCCGGAGGTCACCAGTGGGTCGCTGAAGCTGTAGGCCACTGCGCCAAGTGACGCTTCCGTCGTGCTGGGCACGGGCGAGCCGCCACCCAGCGTGACGGTCAGACCGGTGGTGGGTGTGGACGCCGAGATCGTGGTGCCCGCGGCCATCGGGTTCAGCCGCGGTGGCAGGCCGCGCGACACGCTGCCCGGGTTGGCGTCGGCCACGATGAAGCTCAGGGTGTCGCTGCCACCGCCGTACCAAGTGTCTCCGGTGACCGCGGTGAACACGGCGGTCTGGGTCGGCGCGGGCCCGACCTGCATCGTGAGTCTGCTGCTGACACAGGTGTTGGACAAGCCCCGGGTGCTGGCCCAAAGCGGACGGGCGCCTGAAGTCGACAGCACCGTCTCGGCGGCTCGGCGCACATAGACCTGGCCGGCGCCGCTCCATACGCCGTCGCAGGTGGCTGGCATGCTGGGGATGCTGGGGTCCAGGGCCAGCAGGTTGTTCGTGACTGCCGAGCAAGCCGAAGCGTTGTTCACCGCCAGCGGGACGAATTCGTCTACCAGCGGGTCGAACACGCCGTCGTAGATGCGGTCCTTGAAGATGTTGCCTAGGTCCTGGAACGGCTCGCCCGCATCGCGCACGTTGTTGCCGTTGACATCGATGAACGACTCTTCGCCCAAGGCATACGAGGTGATCGTGACTCGCCCGTCCACGGGCCGCGGTTCCGAAGACACGAAGTTGGCCGTGGTGCGTGCAATGCCGGAAACCAGCGCCGTTTGCTTGATCGCTTCGATCTGCCCGCCCTCGGTCACGAAGTTGATCGAGGTGCCTGCGGGCACCGGGTTGCCGCTGCGGTCGGCGGCGATGATCTGGTAGGTGTTGGGCGTGCCGTCGATGTTGTAGCCCTCGATATTCTTGGTGCCCTGCGACAGCGAGAAGTTGAGCTGCGAAGGCAGTCCCACGGCGACGCTGAGGTTGCTGGACACCGTCGAGATCGACGGATTGGCGGTCAGTGAGGCGGCGATTCGCACCGGCGTGGGCAGGGTGCCCGAGTTCACCCGCACCGTCACCCGACCCAGTGCATCGGACGCACGTGTCACGTCGGCAATGCCCCCGTCCATGGTCACGCCGCCCGTGAGCGTGAGCAGACGCAAGGTGACGTTGACATTGGGCAGCGGGCTGCTGTTGGCGTCGCGAACTTCAAAGATGACGCTGGATGACTCCGTGAATCCCGAGCCCTTGAGGAAGATTTGTTCGGGTGTGGAAGAGATGAACGCCAGGCTGGCTACTGCAGGCGAGGCAATGGGCAGCGACAGGCTGGACGTGCTCGCCGAGCCGTCGATGACGGCCTGCATGGAGTCCGAGGTCTGGACCGCGCCACAGCCGATGTCACGGTACTGCAGTGTCACGCTGGCGGTGGTGGCCGTGAACCTGGCCGGCGACAGTGTCGCCTTGCCTGCGGTGACACATGCCGACGACACCGTGACCTGGACGGGCGAGCCGACGCTGGCACCGCTGAGGCCGACGGTCAGGCTCGTCTGACCATAGGCGCCGAGCGCGGCCACGGCGGAGGTGAAACTGCTGATCGTGACGTTGGTGGCTTGCACCGTGAATCCTGTGATCGCCGACAACGCGCTTCCGCCCACGGAAGCTGTGGCGGTCACTTCGTCGGCGCCGGCACCGGTTGAACTGGACGGCGACAGGATCGCGACGGCTGTTCCGTCGGCGCGGGTGAGTGCCGTCGCCACATTCGTGACTGCCAGTCCGCGCACGACCCTGAACGAGACCACCTGTCCGCTCACGGCGCCGTTGTTGGCGTCCCTGAGCGTGGCTGTGACGGTGGCCGGATTGGCCGAGCTGATCGATGTGCTGCTCAGCGCGATGGCCAGGGTCGGCAACAGGCCGCTGCTGGCGCCGGCCTGAACGCGCAATGGCGCGGTCTTGGTCAGGCCGCCGCTGATGGCAGTGACTGTGATGGTGCGGATGCTGCTGTCGGCGCCAATGCCGACGGTGGCTGTCAAGGTGCCGTCGGCGCCCGTGATCGTGCCGCTGGGCGTGGCGATGGCGCCGCTGTTGACGCTGATCGTCACCGGAACGCCCGCAACGGCGTTGCGGTTGGCGTCGATGGCGGTGGCCGTGGCCACGACGGTCTCGCTGCCGTTGCTGGAAATCGTCGGTGCGCTCAGCACCAGCACGATGTCAGCGGCCGTCGCCCCGCCCCCGCTACCACCGCCGAAAGGCGGTGTCCCGGCCCCGCTGCCACCACCACCGCCACCACAGGCTGCCAGTGCCAGCAAGACCACCATCGAAACGATGCGTCGAAGACTCGTCATGTTCATTTCCCTGAGACCGCAGCGTCAGCGCGCAGCCGAGCGGTCGGTCACGATCTTCGGCGTGATGAAGACCAGCAGTTCGGTCTTGCTGGTGGTGCGCACGCGGTTCTGGAAGAGCACGCCGAGGTAAGGGATGTCGCCCAGCAGTGGCACCTTGTTGATCTCGTTGCGTTCTTGCTGCGTGTAGATGCCGCCAATGACCACGGTGCCGCCGTTTTCCACCAGCACCTGGGTCTTGACCTGCTTGGTGTTGATGGCCGGACCGGCCGCGGTTAGCTCGCCGCGGCTGTCCTTGTTGACTTCGACGTCAAGGATCACGTTGCCTTCAGGCGTGATCTGCGGCGTCACTTCAAGCCGCAGGCTGGCCTTCTTGAACTGCACCGAGGTGGCGCCGCTGGAGGTGGCCTGCTGGAAGGGTATCTCCTCGCCTTGCTCGATGCGCGCCTTCTGCTGGTCAGCGGTGATGACGCGCGGGCTGGAGACGATGTTGCCCTTGCCTTCGGCTTCAAGTGCCGACAGCTCCAAGTTCAGGAAGCGGTTGGCCGTGGCGCCAAAGAGAGACAGCGCGATGGTGGCTGCGGTGCCACCAGCAAACCCGGTCGACGTGTTGGCCGGCAGGTTGATGAACTGGTTGTTCGTGTAGGCCGAAGGCGCGCCCGGCTGCAGCGTCTGCGCGCCGATGGCGGCGTAGTTGCCGCCCACGGTGACACGGGTGTCGCCACCGACGCCGTAACCCGGGGTGCCGCCACGCACACCACGCAGATCGGATCCGCCCAGCTTGACACCCAGCGCGCGGCCAAAGCTGTCGTCGGCTTCGACGATGCGGGCCTCGATCAGCACCTGGCGCACAGGGATGTCGATCTTGGCTATCAGGCTCTGGACCTCTTCGAGTTTGCTCGGAATGTCGGACACAAACAGCTGGTTGGTGCGCGCTTCGAAGATCACGCTACCGCGTGGCGACAGGATGCGGGTCGGGTTGTTGTTGCCGCCGCCGGTGCCAGAGCCGCCCAGGGACTGGCCCGACAGGCTCTTGGCCACTTCTTCAGACTTGGTGTAGTTCAGCTGGAACGACTGCGTGCGCAGCGGCTCCAGTTCAGCCACCTTCTTCTTGGCTTCCAGGTCGACCTGTTCCTTGGCGGCCAGTTCTTCCTTGGGCGCAATCCACAGCACGTTGCCGTTCTTGCGCACGCCCAGGCCGCGGCTTTGCAGGATGATGTCCAGCGCCTGGTCCCAAGGCACGTCCTTCAGGCGCAGGGTGACGGTGCCGGTGACGGTGTCGCTGGTGACGACGTTGAAGTTGGTGAAGTCGGCAATCACCTGCAACAGGGCGCGCACTTCGATGTTCTGGAAGTTCAGGCTGAGCTTGTCGCCCTGGAAGCCCGGGCCCGGTGTGAGCTTGTTGGGGTCGATCTTGAGCGGCCGCACTTCCAGGACGAACTGGTTGTCGCTCTGGTAAGCGCTGTGTTCCCAGGCCCCCGTGGGTTCGACCACCATGCGCACGCGGTCGCCGCTCTGAAAGGTGGCGATGCTGCGCACCGGCGTGCCGAAATCCGCCACATCCAGACGCCGACGAAGGTTGTCCGGCAAGGTGGAGCGCAGGAACTCGACGACCAGGCTCTGGCCTTGCTGGCGGATGTCCACACCCACCTGGTTGCTGGGCAGATTCACGATGACGCGGCCGGCGCCGTCAGCACCGCGGCGGAAGTCGATGTCGCGCAGGCCTTGGGCCGTGGCGTTCTGCGCCGGGGCGAACTGGGCAGGCTGTTCACCGGCGCCGACCGCCGGGCTGCCGGCGACATCGAGCACCAGCAGCAGCACACGGCCTTGCAGCTGGGCGCGGTAGCCCGAAGCCTGCTTCAGGTTGAGCACCAGGCGCGTGCGTTCACCGGCCTGAGCGACGTTGACCGAACGCAGGTTGCCCTGGTTGATCTCGAGCATGTTGCGGCCCAGGGCGTTGCTCACACCGGGCAGGTCGATGGCGATGCGCGCTGGCGACTGCACGGAAAAGCCATTCGGCACGGCTGTCAGCGGTTCGCTGAGTTCGATGCGCACGACCTCGGTGCCGGCTTGCTGGCTGCTGGTGATGGATTGGATCGTGTTCTGCGCCGAAGCCAGGGTGGGCGCGAACAGGAACATCGATGCCGTGGCCAGTGCCACCAGGGCAGCGCGCGAATGGGGCCATAGGGGCTTGGGGAACATGGGGCCCGTCTCCTGGGTCGTTGTCGTAGTCATCGTGCCTTCTCCTGCAGCTGCAGCGTGGCAGGCCTTTCGGTCCACTCACCTGCGGCGTCCTGCACGACCTCGCGCAGAGCAATCTCTGTTTCCGCGATCCGCGTGATGCGCCCGTAGTTCTGGCCCAGGTAGTCGCCCGCCTTGACCTGGTAAAGCAGGTTGTCCACGCGCAACAGCGCAAACGGCTGCCCTTGCCTGGCGACGCTGCCGACCATGCTCATGCTGTCCAGTGGGTAGGCCTCCAGGGGCTCTTTGCGCCGGTTCAGTTCGGCGGCCAGCACCGAGTTCGGTTGCCGCGCTTCCTGCTTCAACGCGACCGACAGCTTCTGCGCGCTGAAGGGTTCGACCGCCTGGGCCATGGAATAGGGTTCGGGGTCGAACTTCTTGGGGGCCTGCAGGGGCGTCACGCTGGGCTTGGCTTCGCGGCGCTGCTGGTCCATCCATTGCTGCAGCTCTTCGGTCTCGGCGCTGCAGGCGGCCAGCAGGGCCACGATGGACAGGCAGAACAGGCCGCGGGTGGTCGTGCGGGCCGTCATTTGGCAGCTCCGCCTGCCTTGGCGGCCGCCGCGGCCTTCTCTGCGGCGGCCTTTTTCTGTTCAGCCACTTCGGTGGCGTCCAGGTAGCGGTAGGTGCGCGCCGTGGCTTCCATCGACAACATGCCCGACGCGTCCTTGGCCTGCGAGGGCGCAATGGACAGGTTTTGCAGCGTCACGATGCGCGACAGGTTGGCCACGTCGGCCGCAAACGAGCCGATGTCGTGGTAACGACCACTGACGCGGATGGCGATGGGCAGCTCTGCGTAATAGTCCTTGACCTGCACTTGGCCCGGGCGGAACAGTTCGAACTGCAGGCCGCGGCCCAGCCCGGACTGGTTGATGTCGGAAAGCAGGGCGTCCATCTCAGCCTTGCCGGGCAGTTGCTTTTCGAGCTGTGTTACGTACTCCTGAACCTGCAGTTTCTGCTTGCGCAGCTCTGTGAGGTTGACCGCCTGAGCCAGACGGCTGCGGTACTGGTTCTTGAGCTCGGGCTCGCGGTTGCGTTCGGCCGCCAGCCCGTCGGTCGCTGAGGAGACGACCGCGAACCAGCCCACCACCACAACAACGACCGCGGCCACCAGCCAGGACGCCGCCTTGGGCAGGTTGGGCCATTGACCCGGCTCGTTCGGGTTGAGGTTGCGAAACTGCGAGGCGGCCTGGTCGAACAGGCTGCTCAGTTCGAAGTTGAGGGTCGATCCTTTGCGCGCCATGTTGTCCTCAGGAAGCCTTGGCCACGGCCGGTTTGCCGGCGGCGCCCGACGCGGCCCCGTCTGCGGCGGTCGCGCCCTGGGCCCGCTTGAGCGAGATCCGCATGGCGAACTCGAACAGGCGTCGCTGATCGCGGCTGCCCGGTGCGGCTGTGATGACCTTGATCTCCACCAACTCGGGCTTCTCGAGCCAGGGCGAGTTGTACAGCGTGTTGCGCAGCAACTCCGACACACGCTCGTTGGTCTGCGCCACGCCCGTCACTGCCACCACCTGACCGGCTTGCTTGATGCTCGTGAGGTAGACGCCTTCGGGGGTCTGCTTGACCAGTTCGTCGAGCAGATACACCGGTGTGTTGCGGTCGGTCTGCAAGTCCTCGACGGCCTTCTGGCGCGCTTTCAGGGCTTCGATCTCGGAGCGCAGCGTGGCGATGTCCTTGATCTGCGTGTCCAGCCGAGCGATCTCGGCTTGCAGGAAGGTGTTGCGTGCCTGCTGGGCTGATGTCATCTGCTGCAGCACGGTGTACCACATGCCGGCCACGGCCGCACCCGCCAGCGCACAAGCCGCCAGCCCAGCGAAGAAGGCCCGCTTTCGTTGTTGGCGCCGCTCTTCGCGGTGGGGCAGCAGGTTGACGAGAATCACTGCACAAATCTCCGCATCGCCAGGCCGCAGGCCGTCAGGTAGGACGGCGCCTCGCGACGCACGCGCGCTTCACGCACCGCGCCGCCCAACTGCATCTGGTCAAACGGGTTGACGATGTTGGAAGCAAAGCCGGTGAGGTCGGTGACCCGGTCCTTCAAGCCCGGCAGCGTGGCCGTGCCGCCGGCCAGCATCACGTAGTGCACCTTGTGGTGCGGCGTGCTCGTGAAGAAGTACTGCAGGGCCCGGCCGATCTCCTGTGACAGGCTGTCGACGAAGGGCGCCAGGATGGCCGAATCGTAGTCTTCGGGCAGGTCGCCCGACAGCTTCTTGGCCTCGGCTTCTTCGAAGGAAAAGCCATACTGGCGGGAAATGAGCTGGGTTAGCCGCGAGCCGCCAAAGGCCTGGTCGCGGTCGTAGAGCATCTCTTCGTCGCGCAACACCTTCAGGCTCGTGGTGTCGGCGCCGATCTCGAACAGGGCCACCAAGGCGTCGCGCCCTTCGCCAGGCAAGGCAGCCACGACGCGGCTCATGGCCAGTCGCGACGCATGTGACTCGATGTCCAGCACGGCGGGCTTCAG
>JANOLY010000033.1:0-11819 GCA_031420055.1 Burkholderiales bacterium
CTTCTTCTGGTAGCCCAGCGTGGCCGACTCCCAGGCGGCGAAAGGCAGCACGAGGCCGCGCCGCTGCCGGTCTTCGGGCTCATGCGCCACGCGCAGTTCGCGCGCCGTCGCCGGGTCGATCCATCCGCCCGGGCCCGAGGGCGTGAACTCGCGCCCGCCCAGCCGCAGCCGCCCCTGCTGCGGCACGAGCAGGCCGGCCAGCGCGTCGAGCAGTTCGCTCTGGCCGTTGCCCGAGACACCGGCTATGCCCACGATCTCGCCAGCGTGCAGCGCCAGCGACACGTCGGCCAGCCGCGGCACGCCCAGCGCGTCGGTCCAGCACAAGCCGCTGGCCTGCAGCAGTACTGCGCCTGGGGTGGCAGGTGCTGCGCCATCGTCGGCTTGCCGGCCCAACTGCACGCGGCGCCCGACCATGGCTTCGGCCAGGCCGTCGATGCTGGTGTCGGCCACGGCGCAGTCCAGCACCACGGCGCCGCCACGCATCACCGTCACGGCGTCGCACAAGGCCATGATCTCCTTGAGCTTGTGGGTGATGAGCAAGATGGTGGTGCCCTTGTCGCGCAGCTGGCGCAAGGTGACGAAGAGTGCCTCGGTCTCCTGCGGCGTGAGCACGGCGGTGGGCTCGTCCAGGATCAGGATGCGCGCGCCGCGGAACAGCGCTTTCAGTATCTCCAAACGCTGGCGCTCGCCCACGGGCAGATCGGCCACCAGCGTGTCCAGGTCCACGCGCAGGCCGGTGCCGTGCATCAGCGTGTCCAGGCGACCCCGCACCTGGGCGCGCGCGGCGTTCAAGAGCCAGCCGGGCTCGGCGCCCAGCATCACGTTGTCCAAGGCCGAGAAGGTGTCGACCAGCATGAAGTGTTGGTGCACCATGCCTATGCCCAGGGCAATGGCTTGGGCCGAGTCGGTGATGTGCGCGGGCTGGCCCTGGACCTCGATCTGCCCGCTGTCGGGCTGGTAGAAGCCGTACAGGATGGACATCAGCGTGCTCTTGCCAGCGCCGTTTTCGCCCACGATGCCGTGCACCGTGCCGGCGGCCACGCGCAGGTTCACGTCGCGATTGGCGTGCACGGCGCCGAAGCGTTTGTTGATGTGCTGCATCCACACCGCGGCCCTTTGCCCCCTCTCCCGCAGCGCGGGAGAGGGATCCACGGGACTCATTTGCAGTCGCTGCGGGTCATGTAGTCGATGACCTTGAGCTTGCCGCTGACGATGTCGGCGCGCGCCGCGTCAACACGCTTGCTCATGTCGGCGGTGACGAGCTTGGCGTTGTGGGTGTCCAGTGCCGCATCGACGCCGCCTTCCTTCAGGCCCAGCGTGGCCACACCCGGCTTGACGCCCTTGAAAGCGTTGTACACCGCCACATCGACGCGCTTGACCATGGACGTGAGCATGGTGCCGGGCTGGATGTGGTTCTGGTTGCTGTCCACGCCGATGGCCAGCTTGGCGCCGTCCTTGGCCGCCTGGTACACGCCCAGACCGGTGCCGCCGGCAGCGGCAAAGATCACGTCCACGCCGGTGGCGAACTGCGAGCGTGCCAGCTCGGCACCGCGCGCCGGGTCGTTCCAGGCCGCGGGCGTGGTGCCGGTCATGTTGGCGCTGGTCACCACCTTGGGGTTGGCAAAGCGCGCGCCTTGCTCGAAGCCGCATTGGAATTTGCGGATGAGCGGGATGTCCATGCCGCCGATGAAACCGACCTTGCCGCTTTTGCTGGCGATGGCCGCCATCATGCCGACCAGGAAACTGCCCTCGTGTTCACTGAACAAGGTGCTTTGCACGTTGGGCAGTTTGACCAGGGCGTCGATGATGGCGAACTGCGTCTTGGGAAAGTCCTTGGCGACTTTCTCCAGACTGCTGCCCATCGAAAAGCCGATCGCCACGATGGGGTTGGCGCCGCGCTCGGCCATGCGGCGCATGGCTTGCTCGCGCTGAGTGGGGTTGGAGATCTCGAACTCGAGATAGGGCTTGCCGGTTTCCTTCTTCCAGCGCTCGGCGCCGTCGAAACCGGCCTGGTTGAAGCTCTTGTCGAACTTGCCGCCCATGTCGTAGATGACGGCGGGCTGGGCGTGGGCCGTGCTGGCCGCAGCCAGGGCCAGGGCGGTTGCGAACAAGGCGGGCAGGAGGCGGGTGGGCAGCATGGCGTGGGCGCTGGTACGGTGCAGTGGCAGGTGCTCGGCAGGATAGCAAGTCCCGCGCCGCGGCCGTCTCAAGGTCTTCACCGGTTGGCCCTAGGATGCCAGCATGATTCAAACCGACCTCACCCTGACCCGCGCCCGCGCCCTGCCCAAGGTGCTGCTGCACGAACACCTGGACGGCGGCCTGCGCGTGGCCACACTGCTGGCGCTGCTGCGCGAGCGCGGAGTTGAGCCGCCCCAGCACGACGTGCCCACGCTGGCGGCCTGGTTCAACGCCAACGCCCACGCCGGCAGCCTGGAGAAGTACCTGGACGGCTTTGCGCTGACGGTCGAGGCCATGGCGAGTACCTCGGCCATGGAACGCGTGGCCTTCGAGGCTGCCGAAGACGCCCACGCCGACGGCACGCTGTTGGCCGAATTCCGCATCGCGCCGCTGCTCTTTGAGGCGCATGGTGTGTCGGGCGAAGCCACCGTGGAAGCGTTGCTGGCCGGCCTGGCGCGCAGCCCGCTGCCGCTGGGCACGGGCAGCGGCCTCATCGTTTGCGCCATGCGCCACCTGCCGCCTGAGCAGACGCTGCGCGCGGCGCGGCTGGCGCTGAAGTACCAGGGTCAGGGCGTGGTCGGCTTTGACCTGGCCGGGCCGGAGTTCGGCTTTCCGCCCGCCCAGCATGCCGCCGCGCTGGCTCTGGTGCGCGACGCCGGGCTGGCCATCACCCTGCACGCCGGCGAGGCCGACGCTGCTGTGCGCGTGCTGGAGGCCGGCCGCCTGGGCGCCAGCCGCATCGGGCACGGCGTGCGCCTGGCAGGCGCGCTGCACGACCCGGCCGGCGCCGAGCTGCTGGCCGAAGCCCGTGCGCTGGGGCTGCACCTGGAGGTCTGCCCTACCAGCAACGTGCACACGGGTGCTGCGGCCTCGATTGCCAGCCACCCCATCACTGCACTGTGGCGGGCCGGCGTGAGCCTGTCTTACCACACCGACAACCGGCTGATGAGCTGTATCTCGCTGGCCGAAGAAGCCGCCGCGCTGCTGGCGCACACGCCGTTGACCGAGACCGACCTGTTGCAGATGGCGCTGCAGGCGGCCGAGCATTCCTTCTTGCCGCCACCGGCCCGCGCCGCTGCGGCGCTCGCCGTGCGCCAGTGGGCGCAGGGTCAGGGTCTGAAGCTTCAGTAGACGCTGCGCGCAGGTGCTGGCGGGGCTGGCGCAGGCGCTGGAGTCGGCGCCGGCAGTGACGCGGTCAGCGGCGTGGTCAGCACGTGCAGCAGCGCGGCGGTCTCGGCGTCGGGCTGGCCGGCGTAGTTGGTGGGCCGGTAGCGCATTTGGAACGAGGCCAGCACGTTCTTGGTGGCCTCGTCGAACTGGCCGCTGGGCGCCAGCTCGTAGCCGTGCTGCACCAGGGTTTTCTGCCACCACGCGATGTCGGGCGGGGTGGCGTCGAACAGCGCACGCTGCGCCGCAACGCGGGCGGCATCGGGCCAGGGCGGGGTGAGGCCCAGGTCTGAGAACAGCTTCCAGGGGAAGGTGGGGCCGGGGTCTTGCTTGGACTGCGGCTGGATCTCGGCATGGCCCACGATGCGCTCGGGGCGGATCTGGTGGCGGCGCACGATGTCTTGCACCAGCGGAATCAGCGCGTTGATCTGCTCGGGTGGAAACGGCAGGTACTCGCGTTCGCCGTTCGGCCCGATGCGCGCGCCGGGGTGCACGATCTCGATGCCGATGGAGCTGGCGTTGAGCTGACGGTTGCCCTTCCAGGAACTGGGCCCGGCGTGCCAGGCGCGCTGGAACTCGTCCACCAGCCGCATGATGCGCGGCGAGGCGTGGTCGGTCAGCAGGTAGTGCGAAGAGACCTGCTCTTGCGTCAGCACGCGGATGGAGTTGGGCAGGTCGAGCACCGTGTAGTGAATGATGAGAAACAGCACACGGCTGTCCTGCCCGCGCGCCGTGACGCTCACATCGATAGGCACACCGCCCGGCGTGGTGAACGGCACGTTGGCCGGTGGCGGCGGCGCGGTGGCGCAGCCGGCCAGCACCGCCAGCGTCGCGGCACCCGACCAGGCCCGTGTCGAAGGCAGCGCGTTGATGAGCCAACGCCGCAGTGGGATGTAGAAGCCGTGCAACCGATTCATGGATTCGCGTTTTCAGCAGCCAGCCGGGCTGCGGTGTGGTGGGCCTGCAGCGCGACGCGCTGCACGGCAACGCCAGGCGGCAAGGCCTGGCGCAGGGCCGACTCGATCGCAGGGTGCAAGTCAAACACGCGCCCCGCCAAGGCCAGCGGCCGCAGCCCCAGGCGGCGCTGGAGAGCCAGGGCCAGCCGGGCCAGTTCAACGCCGGCGTCATGCAACAGGGCCAGCGCCGGTGCATCGCCGGCGTGCGCGGCCTGTGCCACCGCCAGTGCCAGCGTGCCCAGCTCGCCGCGTGTGGCGCCGTACACCCACTGCCGGGTGGCGGCCCAGTCGCTGCCGCCCAGGGTGTCGAACAGTGCTTGCGCCAATGCCGATTCGCGCCAGGCGCCAGGGCTTTCGTCCTCGGCACGCCAGACCAGCCGCAGCGCCTGGCGGGCGATCCAGTGGCCGCCACCGGCGTCGTCGATCACCGCGCCGCGGCCGCCGGCGCGGTGCATCTCGCCGTGTTCATCGATGAATGCCGCGATCGAGCCCGTGCCGGCGTACACCACATAGCCTTGCCCTGGTGCGAACGCGGCGTGGCAGACCAGTTCGATGTCGCTCATCGAGCCCACGGCCGACAGCGGCAGGGCGAAGGCTTGCGAGAGCAGGGCGTGCAGCGCCGGCGTGTGCTCGGCACCCAGGCCGGTGACGCCGGCCACCACGCCGGTGGCGGCACCGTGGCGGCCGGCCGCAGCCGCCATCTGCGCCAGCGCGGCGGCCAGTGCTGAGCGTCCCTCTTCACTGGCCAGTTGCGCGCCTGCTATGGGCGCCACATCGCCTTGCGCCACCAGTCGGCCGCTGCGGTCCGCCAGAGCCCAACGCGTCTGGGTGCCGCCGGCATCCAGGCCCAGGCCCAGGCGCCGCGGCGCGCGTTGGCCGTTGCTCATTGCCGCCGCGGTGAAGGCGCCGCAACCCCGCCATCGGTGGGCTCGTGCGCGGCCAGCAAGAACGGGTTCACCACCTGCAGCACGCCGAAGCGGCGGCCGCTTTGCAGGTCTTCGGAGAAGAGCGTGTCGCAGCCCGCGTCAAGCGCGGCCTGCACGATCAGCGAGTCCCAAGGGCTCACGCCATGCCGCACTGCCAGCTCCAGCGCCTGAAGTGCGGCGGTGGTGTTGGGTGCCACCACCTCATGCTCCATGAGCAAGCGGACCGCGGCCAAGGCGACCGACGGCGGCGCACGCTTCTTGCGTGTCAGCACGTTGTAGGTTTCAAGCAGCACTTGGATGCTCAGCACCAGTGCATGCCCGCCTGAAGAATGCTGGGCCAGCAGCCGCTGGGCGACGCCTTGGCGTACCGGGTCGTCGTTGTCCAGCGCATAGACGAACACGTTGCTGTCGAAAAAGGCCCTCATCGGGCGCCGCCTTCGCGACCGCCTCCGCCTTTGCCGCCTTCTTTGCTCGGCGCAAAGCTTGACCACAGTGTGGGCATGCGTTCGGCCATGGCTTCTTCATACAGGGCGTCTCTGCCAGGCCAAGCACGCTCAGCGGATTGGCCCTTGGGCATGCGTGCCGCCAATTCGCGCAAGCGCGCCATGAAGTCTTCGCCGTCGCGTTGGGCGGGCTGGGCGTAGCGCGCAATCGCCTCGCGGCAGATCTCATTCACGCTGGTGCCTTCCTGCACGGCCTTGATGCGGGCGGCGCGGAGCAGGTCGTCGTCGATGGCAAGCGTCAAGTTGGCCATGGTGAGGGCTCCTTGAATAACACGGGATCAGTGTAGCACTTAAACCGTGGTGGGCTGTACCACCAGTCGCTCGGGCGACAGATAGGCCTGGCGGTAGGTCTCGAAGTCCACCGTATCTGCCGCCTCGATGGCGCGACGCTGGGCCACCGACTCGTCGGCCAGGGCCTCGAACGCCGCCTGGGCGGGGGCCCCCCAGGGCAGCCCGAGCAAGTGGTTGCGCGTCTGCTCGGCCTGGGCGCGGATGAAGGCGGTGTAGGAGCCACCAAAGTCCTGCTGCGGCGTGGCGAGCGCACGTGCCGAGGGCAGGGTGTCGGGTGCACACAGGGCGGCGCTGGCGGCGTCCAGCGCGGCGCTGTGCTCGCTGCTGCCGTGGGCGGCGTCCAGCGCCTGCGCCAAGGGCTGGCATTGCGCCAGCAGCTCGGCGGCCCAGTCAGTCAGCGTCACCTGCGCCCCGCCGCGCTCCAGCAGCAAGCCCGGCTCGCGCCCGTGCGAGGCCGTGCGGTGCTGGTTGCGGCCCAGCGCGGCGATCTCTTCGGGCGTGTCTGGCGGGCTGTCGGCCAGCAGGCAGTGCAGCAAGAAGACGTCGAGGAAGCGGATCGTCGGCGCCGCAATGCCCACCGGCACAAACGGGTCCAGGTCCATGCAGCGCACTTCGATGTACTCGACGCCGCGTTCGCGCAGCGCGTGCAGCGGGCGCTCGCCGGCCCGGATGACGCGCTTGGGCCGGATCGTGCCGTAGAACTCGTTCTCGATTTGCAGCAGCGTGGTGGCGAGCTGGTTGTATTCGCCGCCCAGGTTTTGCACGCCGATGCGTTCGTAGGCTGGATAGGGCCGCGTCAACGCGTCGTGCAGCGACGCAGCGTAGCTGTCCAGCCCGTTGTAGCTGACGGCCAGCGTGGCCTGCGCCTGGCTCTGGTAGCCCAGCCGCCCCATGCGCAGGCTGGTGGCGTGGGGCAGGCCCAGGGTGCTGTCGCCGATGGGCTGCAACGCATGTTCACGCCCCTGCACAAAGCTCGAACACACGGCAGGGCTGGCGCCGAACAGCACCAGCAGCAAAAAAGCATGGCGGCGGAAATTGCGGATGAGCGCGAAGTGCTCGTCGTTGCTGAGCCCCGGCAGCGACCAGTTGTAGTGGATGCCGCTGATGGTCTGCATGCGCCGCCCGTAGCGGTGGCCCAGCCCCATGCGGTAGACGCTCTTGGCGCGGGCCACGTTGGACAGCCCGTACTGGCCCAGCGGAATGTTCTCGTCGCTGGGCAGGCCGCAGGGCATGCTGCCCACCCACAGGCGTTCGTCACCCAGCCGCGCCAGCGTGCGGTAGACAAACTGGTGCACACGCGTCAGCTCGTCCAGGCAGCCCTCGACGCTGGCGTGTACGCCGGTGATCAGCTCGAGCTGGCTTTCGCTGAAGTCGGTGGTGATGTGCGGGTGCGTGAGCGGCGCGCCCAGCGTGGCCGGGTGGGGCGTGAGCGCCAGCCCGCCCCCAGGAAGTGAGCGCAGGCTCTCCTTTTCGATGCCGCGGCGTATACCGCGCAAGCGTTCGGCGGACAGGGCCTGGAGTCGGCGTTGGAGGCTCATGGGGGGTCTCGCGGCAGGCGCAGGGGGTGCGAGCGTAAGCGTTCGGCAGCAATCGCGCTTGGCGCCAGCCGCGCCGGCAGCGGGCTGGGTTGAGCGCGGGCGGCCGGGTCAGGCCGCCGCCGCGGGCCGCAGCAGCCACGGGCTGGCGCGGTAGCGCTCGCCGCGGTAGTGGGCGTCCAGCGCGTCCAGCAACGCCAGCACACCGGGCGCGCCCCATTCGCGCAGCCACTCGAAGGGCCCGGCGGGGTAGTTCACACCCAGCTTCATGGCGGCGTCGGCGCTGACTTCACTGCATACGCCTTGAAGCACGGCATCGGCGGCCTCGTTGATCAACATGGCCACGGTGCGCGCCACCACCAGGCCGGGCGTGTCGGTCACAGCCAAAGGCGTGAAGCCCAGTGCGGTCAGCCAGGCCGGCGCCTGCGCCTGCCACTGCGGGCTGGCGCCGCGGTTCACGCTGTAGGCCAGCGCCGTGCCGGGGGCCACGGGCCAGTGCAGCAAGCGGTCGAAGACTGCCGTGTCGGGGTGGCCGCTGTGTGCGGCGCGTTCGTGGGCGCAGCGGCCGTCGGTCAGCACCAGCCGGGTGTTGTCGATGGCCAGTCCCGTCCAGTCGCTGCCGTGTTCGCGCGCCGGGCCCCAGCCTTGTGGCGCCAGGGCCGCGGTGGCGGCGCGCGCCAGCTGGTCGGCGATGGGGCCGGTGCCGTGCACCGTGAACTCAGCTGCGTCACGCGCCAACAAGGCCTGCACGTCGTGCACCACCACGGGCAAGGCCGGCGCGCCGGGCGGGTGGGTGTAGAACCCGCGCCCGCTCTTGCGGCCCAGCAAGCCGCCTTCAACCATGTCGCGCTGCAACGGCGACGGCGTGTAGCGGCGGTCAAAGAAGAAGGCCTCGAACACCGATTTCGTGACGGCCAAGTTGGTGTCGTGGCCGATCAGGTCCATCAGCTCACACGGGCCCATGCGAAAGCCCGCCGCGCGCAGGCAGGCGTCCAGCACCTGCGGCGTGGCCGCTTGTTCGTGCAGCAGCGCCAGCGCCTCGGCGTAGTAGGGCCGCGCAATGCGGTTGACGATGAAGCCCGGCGTGCTGCGCGCGTGCACCGGCACCTTGCCCCAGGCGGTGGCCAGCTCGAACACGGCAGCGGCCACGTCGGGGTCGGTGTGCAGGCCAGACACCACCTCCACCAGCTTCATCAGCGGCACCGGGTTGAAGAAGTGCATGCCGACCAAGCGGCCGGGGTGCTGCAAGCCGCCAGCAATGGCGGTGATGCTGAGCGAGCTGGTGTTGCTGGCCAGCACCGCGCGGGCCGGCAGCCGCGCTTCCAGCGTTGCGAACAGCGCGCGCTTGGCCGCCAGGTCTTCGGCAATGGCTTCGATGGCCCAGGCCACATCGGCCGCGTCGGCCAACTGAGCCACCGGCACCATGCGCGCCAGCGCCGCCTGGGCGGCTTCAGCCGGCAGGCGCCCCTTGGCCACCAGGCCGTCCAGCGTGCTGGCCAGCCGGGCTTTGGCCGCTGCGGCCGCGCCTGGGCGGGCGTCGAACAGCATCACGCGGTGGCCGGCCTGGGCCGCCACCTGGGCGATGCCGGTGCCCATCAGCCCCGCGCCCACGACCAGCAGCGGGGCGCCATTCAATTCTTGGATGTTCATCGCGCGCTGCTCAGGCTGCAAGGAAGGGGTTCAGCAGCTCGACTCCGGTGCCAGCAAAGTCGGCCGTGTTTCTGGTCACCACGGTCAGCTGGTTGACCAGCGCAATCGCGGCGATCTGTTTGTCGATTTCGTGCGCGGCATTCGGCACCCGCAGCAAGCCCCAGACCTGCGCGGCCTGGGCATCGAAGTCCAGGATGTGGTCTCGAAACTGGTCAAGCAACTGGCCCAACCAGGCTTCAAGCAATTGGGCTTGTGGCGCGTCCCCGCGGTAGCGAATGAGTTCGACTCCTCGGCGCAACTCACCCACGGTCACGACGGACAGATAAAGCGCATCACCGAGCTCGGCCGCTTGGCGGAAAAAGGCAGCAACCCCCGGGTGGGCCTTGTTGCGCTTGCGTGCCTCGCTGATGACGTTGGTGTCAATCAAATACACGTGGCGGCTCGGCGGCGGCGTTGACGCGCTCGAAGTCTGCGTCCACGCCCACGTTGGGCATGGCGGCCAGCACCTCGGCAAAGCTGCGTGTGCGCCGGCCTGTCAGCGCGGCTGTCAGGATCGCCCGGTGCACTGCCTCGGCGCTCTTGCCTTGCGCACCGGCGCGCTCCTTCAAAGCACGCACGACGGCGTCATCGATACCTCGAACAAGCAGGTTGGCCACGGGTTGCTCCTGGGATTTATTGATAGCAATGATATCTGCGGTCCTCATCGGGAGCAACCGCGATGCGACACCCAGGGCGGACCCCGGTAGCCGCCCTCCAGAACCCTCGGCCCTGGCCGGGGTGGTCGAGATCAATACGTCTCCAGATGCAGCCGCCCTTCGCGCTGCAGCGCCGCGCCCACCGCGGCCCAGTCCAGGCCGGCTTGCTGGGCCACGTCGCGCAGGGCGGCCAGCACGCCGTCTTCCATGGCGCGCAGGCCGCAGACGTAGAAGTGGCTGTTGGCGTCGGCCAGCAGAGCGGCCAGTGTGGCGGCCTGCTCAAGCATCAGGTCTTGCACATAGCGGCGCGGCTGGCCGGGGTTGCGCGAGAAGGCGAAGTGGATGTCAATGAAGTCGCGTGGCAGTTTTTGTAGCGGGCCGAAGTAGGGCAGGTCTTGCTCGCTGCGCGCGCCGAAGAACAGCAGCAGCTTGCTGCCAGCATCCTGACCCCCGTGACGCTGGCGGCGGCGCCACTCGGTCATGGCGCGCATGGGGGCGCTGCCGGTGCCGGTGCAGATCATCACGATATGGCTGCCCGGGTGGTTGGGCATCAGGAAGCTGGTGCCGAAGGGGCCCGTCAGCTGCACCGTGTCGCCGACTTGCAGGTCGCACAGGTGGTTGCTGGCCACGCCGCGGACCGGCTGGCCCTGGTGGTCTTGCAGCACGCGCTTCACGGTGAGTGAGAGGTTGTTGTAGCCCGGCCGCTCGCCGTTGCGCGGGCTGGCCACCGAGTACTGGCGCGCGTGGTGCGGGCGGCCGTGCTCGTCCTGCCCCGGCGGCAACACGCCCACGGACTGGCCCTCCAGCAGCGGGAAGGGCTGCGTGCCCAGGTCGAGCACGAGGTGGTGGGTGTCGTACTCGCGGCCCGCAGCCGTGACCCGGACGTTGCCGGCCACGTGAGCGGTGAGTGTGGGGTGCGGGCTGCGCGGCCCGACCAGCTGGGTGTAGGCGTGCGCGGCCGACCACGGCGGCAGGGTGGCGTTGTAGCGCGGGCTTGACGGCACGCTGGGCGCCGCGGCCGGGGCCGCGCTGGGCCGCGCGGCGCTGGGGGCATCACCTTGGGTTGGCGGTGCGGTGGGCGATTCAGGCGGCAGCTCGGGTGGTAGCTCGTCCCAGCCCAGCTGTTCTTGCAAGCTGTAGGCCTGGCCGGCCGCCACGCTGCGCCAATGGTCGATGCTGCCGGTGGGGCACGGCGGCACGCAGGCCATGCAGGCGTTGCACTTGCTCGCATCGACCACGTAGTTGCGCGAATCGTGGGTGATGGCGCCCACCGGGCAGGTGGCCTCGCAGGTGTTGCAGCGTATGCAGACCTCGGGGTCGATGAGGTGCTGGCGCAGCAGCATCACCGCACCCACAGCGGCCGCGTCCTCAGCCAAAGCGCACGTACTCAAAATCCACCGGCTGGCGGTTGATGCCCAGGGCCGGCGGTGCGATCCAGTGGGCGAATTGGCCGGGCTCGACCACGCGGCCCATCAGGCTGGCCACGAAGGCGCGGTCGGCGGCCGTGGGCAGCCACTGGTGCACCTGGGCCTGCCACTCGGCGGCACTCAGCACCTGGCCTTCGGGCGACACACACACGCCCGCCAGCGCGCCGATCTGGCGGTGAAAGGCCTTGTGCGGCAGCTTCAACCGGGCCGGCTGGCCGGCCTTTTCGAGCACCCGGTTCCAGCGCCCGACGCCGGCCACGCTGTCGCGTATGAAGTCGTCGCGCAGCACCTCGTTCAGCGCGTTGAGCATGGGCACCGGCGTCAGGGCGAGCTGCCCGCCCACCACCTGCAGCACCGGGTAGCTCAGGCCCTTGAGCCGGTGGTCGTCGTCGCGCTTGCCTTCTTCATGGCGACCCTTCAGGCCGCTGCTGTAGAAGGTGGCGGCGTTGCTGGACTGGTCGGCGCCGAAGAGGTCGATGGTGACGCTGAAG
>JANOLY010000034.1:0-1691 GCA_031420055.1 Burkholderiales bacterium
AGCGCTTCGCGCGCCGCCAGGCTGTCGGCCGTTTCGGTGTAGAGCTGCTGGGCCACGGCCGCCGGGCCGCGCTGGGCGCTGAGGGCCCGCACCTCGAGCGTGCGGTGGATGGGGCCTTGGCGTATCTCCAACCGGTCGCCAAGTCGCACCTCGCGGGCTGGTTTGGCGGGCTGGCCGTTCAATGCCACGCGGCCCAGGCTCACCTCGTCGGCGGCCAGCGATCGGGTCTTGTACAGGCGCGCAGCCCACAGCCACTTGTCGAGGCGGATGCGTTCGGGGCTGGTGGTCGGATCGGTCGTCAAGCAGAACGTCGGTTAGGAAAAACAGGGCAATTATCGACGCCAAAACGTCATGGTTTACCCGAGGCGTCGAATCCGGCGATTGGGTGCTCCAGCCCTGAAAATGGTGTCGAACTGACAACCCTCTTCAGGAGACTTCGCATGCGCCGTGACCACTTCCTCAAAACCCTGGCCGCGATGTCGGCCGCCATGGCCGTGCCTTTGCCGGCGTGGGCTGCCGTCAACCTGAAGATGATGATCCCGGCCAACCCCGGCGGTGGCTGGGACACCACCGGGCGCGCCCTGGGCAAGGCTTTGCAGGATGCCGGCGTGGCCGCCTCGGTGCAGTACGAAAACAAGGGCGGCGCCGCGGGGGCGTTGGGGCTGGCGCAGTTCGTGAACGCAGCCAAGGGCGACGGCAACGCCATGATGATCATGGGCGCGGTGATGCTGGGCGGCATCATCACCGGCAAGCCGCCGGTCACTGTCACGCAAGCCACACCGCTGGCGCGCGTGACCAGCGAGTACAACGTGTTCGTGGTGCCGCAAGCGTCACCCTTCAAAACCATGAAGGACGTGGTCGAGCAGCTCAAGAAGGACCCCGGCAGCGTGAAGTGGGGCGGCGGCTCGCGCGGGTCCACCGAGCACATTGCCGCGGCCATGCTGGCGCGCGAAGTGGGCGTGGACGCCACCAAGGTCAACTACGTGCCCTTCCGCGGCGGCGGTGAAGCCACGGCGGCCATTCTGGGCAACAACGTCAGCGTGGGTGGCAGCGGCTACAGCGAGTTCCAGCAGTACATCGAGACCGGCAAGATGCGCGCCATCGCCGTCACCTCGGCGACACGGCTCAAGGGCATCAACGTGCCGACGATGAAAGAGCAGGGCTACAACGTCGAGATCGGCAACTGGCGCGGCATCTACGGCGCGCCCGGCATCACGCCAGCGCAAAGCAAGGTGCTGATCGACATGATCGTCAAGGCCACCAAGACCAAGTCCTGGGCCGAATCGCTGGAGAAGAACAACTGGACGCCGGCCTTGATGACGGGCAAGGAGTTCGAAGACTTTGTCGACCGCGAGTTCGCCTCACTGCGTGCGACCATGGTCAAAGCGGGAATGATTTGAACGCCGGGCCAGCGCACCAAAGCATTTCAGCGGGGGCCGATGTGCCCCCGCACTGCGTTTCGAGTAGGCCATCGCCATGGCAAGCAGTCCGGCTTCAGCATTGCCGCAAACACTGATCGGCATCGGGGCCCTGGCCCTGGGCGCCGTGTTGGCCTTTGGCGCCACGTTCATTTCGTCGCAGGCCGGGTATGCCGGTGTCGGCCCGAACTTCCTGCCCTGGGTGGTGGCCGCCGTGCTGTCGCTGTGCGGCGTGTGGCTGATCGTTGAGGCGCGAACAGGGGGCTACCGTCA
>JANOLY010000035.1:0-2611 GCA_031420055.1 Burkholderiales bacterium
CGCTGGCTCACGCGGTAGCCGTGCTTTTCGTGCCAGCGGATCCAGAAGTTGTGGCTGCGGCGTCGGCTCTGCACCGGCCACACGTAGCGCACACCTTCGCCTGTGAAGCCCAGTCCGGCGCCGTTGGGCGCCATCAGCCACATGCGAAAGGCCGGCGTGTTGAACAGCAGGCCGTCCTGGCGGTGTGGGTCGGGTTGCAGGCGCAGCTGTTCAGGCAGGGCCTGGTTCAGTGCCTCGATCCTCTCCCATAGCACCTGCATAGCCGTGCTTTCGCCCGGCATCTGCGAATCGGTGCCGCCGCCAGCCCTCGCCTTGGTCGAGGCCACGGGCTTGGTCTCGCGTCGTTTGAGTTCCTTGTCAATCCAGGACATGCATGCGCTCTTTGCTTGCTTTCGGTGAATCATTGGCCAGGCACGGCAGCCCACAGCATGCAGCGCTATGGCGCCTGCGTCGCTTGACGGCTTGCATCCTGCGAACCGGCCCACCCCGGCACCCGCAAGGACACGGTTGCGACTCGACGTGTCCAAATGTAACGTCGCCGGACTGCGACGATGAATATGTCACGGCGCAACGCGCCAAGATCATCACGATCGCGGGCCCTGCGGTGGCCACGCCCGGCGACCAGGTGTTGCCACCCCGCCTGCACAGCCAGGCCCGGACTGGACACGCACCTTGTGACGCCCGAGCAACCCGGCCCAGGACGGTGTACCCCTGCGCACGGCCGAGCTGGACGAGCACGCGGCCTGCTGCAGCTCAGGCGACGAAGATCTTCCCCGGGTTCATGATGTTCTTCGGGTCCAACGCCTGCTTGATGCTGCGCATCACCGCCACCGCGCCGGCCCCGGCTTCGTCCACCAGGTAGCCCATCTTGTGCAGGCCGATGCCATGCTCGCCGGTGCAGGTGCCGCCCAGGCGGATGGCGCGCTGCACCATCAGCGCGCTCAGGCGCTCGGCGGTGGCGGCCTCGGTGGCGCTGGTGGGGTCGAGCAGGTAGCTGAGGTGGAAGTTGCCGTCGCCGACATGGCCCACCACCCAGTAGGGCAGACCGGCGGCTTCGGCTTCGATGACGGATTCATTGATGCTTTCGGCCAGGCAAGAAATGGGCACGCAGGTGTCGGTGCTGAGGCTGCGGCAGCCCGGCCGCATCTGCAGCGCGGCGAAAAAGGCCTTGTGCCGCGCTGTCCACAGCCGCGTGCGTTCTTCGGGCGTGCGCGCCCACTCGAAGTCTTCGCCGCCGTGGTCGCGGGCAATTTCCTGCACCGTGGCAGCCTGCTCGGCCACACCGGCTTCACTGCCATGGAACTCCATCAGCAGCATCGGCGCTTCGCGCAGCGTGAGCTTGGAATACGCATTGACACCGCGGATGGCATGGGCGTCCAGCAACTCGCAGCGGGCAATCGGCACGCCCATCTGGATCACCTGGATGGTGGTGCGCACGGCCGCGTCGATGCTGGGGAAATGGCAGATCGCTGCACTCACCGCCTCGGGCAGCGGGTACAGCTTGAGCGTGATCTCGGTCATCACGCCCAGCGTGCCTTCGCTGCCCACGAACAAGCGCGTGAGGTCGTATCCGGCGCTGCTTTTCTTGGCCCGCGTGCCGGTCCGTATGACCTCGCCGCTGGCGGTGACCACCGTCAGCCCCAGCACGTTTTCTCGCATGGTGCCGTAGCGCACAGCGTTGGTGCCGCTGGCCCGCGTGGCCGCCATGCCGCCCAGTGTGGCGTTGGCGCCGGGGTCGATGGGGAAGAACAGACCCGTGTCGCGGATCTCGCGGTTGAGCTGTTCACGCGTGACGCCTGCCTGCACCGTCACGGTCAGGTCTTCGGCGTTGACTTGCAGCACAGCGCCCATGCGCGACAGGTCGATGCTCACGCCGCCCTGCACGGCCAGCAGATGGCCTTCCAGCGACGAGCCGATGCCAAACGGGATGACGGGCACGGCGTGCTCGGCAGCCAGCGCCACCACGGCGGCGACATCGGCCGTGCTCTCGCAGAACACCACCGCATCGGGCGGCGTCACAGGGTAGGTGCTTTCGTCGCGCCCGTGCTGTTCACGCACGGCCGTGGCGGTGGAACAGCGCTCGGCAAAGCGTAGGTGCAAGGCGGCCAGCATGGGCTCGGGCAGCGGACGCAGCGCGGCGCGGGGCAACACATGGGTCGGAAGTGGCGCGTTCATGTGAAGGCTCCTGGCGGTTTCAGGGTGTGGCGCAGCCCATGCTAGACGAACTTCATCACGCCCCGGGCGCGGCGGGGCCGGGCCTTTGCCCACCGGACCCGCGCCCAGTGGCGACGCACGCCACTGCTGCGCCGCCTGGCGGTGCGCTTCACGGGGTGACCCGGTCGGTGCCGGGGCCGGATAGCATCGCTTCATGAGCAATCGCCTGACCCAGATAGCCACCCGTACCGGCGACGACGGCAGCACCGGCCTGGGCGACGGCAGCCGCGTGCCAAAACACCACCTGCGCGTGGCCGCCATGGGCGATGTCGACGAGCTGAACTCCGGCCTGGGGGTGCTGCTGACGGAACCCCTGCCAGCCGATGTGCGCGAGCTGCTGGTGGTGGTGCAGCACGAGCTGTTCAACCTGGGCGGCGAGCTGTCGATCCCGGGCTAC
>JANOLY010000036.1:0-11768 GCA_031420055.1 Burkholderiales bacterium
CGTGAACCAGCGCTTCTTGTGCACCAGCGTGCGTTCGGTCAGCGCCAGCGCGCCGCCGAAGGCCTGCAGCGAGATGGTGCAGTAGGTGACGAAAAGCTCGCGCACCGACGCCGGGCGCGCCGTTTCTTCGGGGGCCAGGGGTGCGGTCATTGGACGGCCCGGCGCGCTCATGCCACCCGGCCGCGCCTTAGCCCGCCGCCGCCGCGCGGCGGGCGCGCTGCAGCAGCAGCCGCGTGGCGTAGACCGTGCTCGTCAGCAGCAGCAGGCCCACGCCGGTCCAGATGCCGGCACCCTCCCAGGCCTGGGCGAAGCCACTGCGGGTTTCGCGCAGCACCACCGCGGCCACGGTGAGCAAGGCCACCACAGCGATGAAGGCGCTGGAGAAGCGGCTGGCCTGCTTGGCCAGGCGGTCGCTGCGCTGTGCGAACCAGGCCAGCAGCAGGCCGTTGCCGGCGTCGGCCAGCATCATGCCCAGGCCAAAGACTGCTGCCAGCAAAGCCACCGCGACAATGCCGCCGGGGCTGCTGGCACCACCGCCTTGCGATGCGAACAAGGCCGCCTGCGCCAGCGAATCCAGGCTCATCGCAAAAGCCACGCCGACCAACGCCGGGTGCAGGTCGCGCCCGGTGATGCGAAACAGCAGCGCGGCCACGGGCCCCAGCGGGCGCACGCTGTTCGACGCCGGTGTCAGCGCATGTGCCAGGTTAGACGCCGCAATCACCAGCAGCAGCACGATGGAGATGACGACACCCAGCCCGTCCAGCCACTGCGGCAGTGCCGCGCCCTGGCCGAACATCAACAAGGCCGCGACCAGGATGGCCGCACTGTGGCCCACAGCAAACTGCAGGCCCACCAGGCGCGCTGTCCAGTAGTTGCGGTGCAACTGGCGCGAACGGGTCATGCCATCGACGACAGCAATGTGGTCGGCGTCAAAGCCGTGGCGAAAGCCCAGCAGGCCGGCCAGACCGAGTGTGACCAGGAAACCCGGTGACAAGAGATCCATGTTCATGCGCTGTCCTTGGTGGCGGCAGCCAGCGCCTGCGGGAAGTGCTTGCCCAGGTGGTAGTCCCACACCTTTTTCAGCAGCGCCGGCCGCGACAGGTTGCGGCCGATCAGCGCGCATTCCTCGGCCGACAGCGGCTGCGGCGTGCCGATCTGCAGCGCCTGGTGCTGGCGCTCGGCGTTGTCTTCCAGGTACACCGCCTGCACGAAGGCCACCTCGACGCTGGCGGCCACGCTGACCGCGCCGTGGCGGTGCATCAGCGCGGCTTTGCCTTCGCCCAAGAAGGCGGCCACCTCGGCACCGAGCGCAGCGGTATTGATAGATGCCGTTTTGGCGAAGGTGCCCACCGTCCCCACCACTGCCGCTTGCATCGTCACCGGCAGCCAGGTGTGGCCGGCGGTGGTGAGCACCGTACTCCAGCGCGGGTGGGTGTGCACGACGGCCATCACGTCGGGGCGGGCGCGGTAGATCTGCGCGTGCAGATGGAACTCCATCGGCGGCACGCGCGCGCCGTCTTGCGGGCGGCCGTCGAAGTCGACGCGGATGAAGTCCTCGGGCGCGATGCGGCTGCGCACCGAGTCGCCGGCGTTGATCAGCATCTCGTCAGCCCCGGGGCAGCGCGCGCTGAAGTGGCCGTTGAAGTCGATGATCTGCTCGCGCTCCAGCATGGCCAGCGCCAGGCTCAGGGTGTCGCGCAGTTCAGGCCAGTTGTTCATGGGCAGCCGCCGGTGTGTGGGGGGTGGTCTTGCCGTGCGAGCGCGGGTCGTCGCTGAAGACCAGCGACTTGATGGTCACCGGCACAGTGTTGGAAGGCAGGCGGATGCGGCCCAGGTCGATGAAGTCAAAGCCCCACAGCGTGATGCCGTCGATCACCAGCACCTCGCTGCGTGGCGCATCGGCCGCGGTGCTGCCGGGTGGGGGCGCGGCGACGCGCGGGTCTTCATGGATGAGGTAGCCCAGCGTGAGCGCGATGTCGCCATCGGCCACCACATACAGCGGCCGGCCCTGCGCCACGCTGCGCGCCAGGCCGGCGAGCAGGCCGTCCTTCAGCGCCTTCAACCGGGCATAGGCCGGCGGGCCGCTCCAGCGCAGCGAGACCGCCACGTCCTGCTCGCCTTCAACCAGGTCGTGCCGCGTGAAGGCCTGCTGCAGCGCCGCCGCCACGGCCGCGGCGCTGACCGGGCCTTCGCCCAATTCGAGAGGCAGCGGCCCCACCTGCAGGTTCTTGCGCGGCAGCAGCACACGCGCCTGGCTGACGAAGGTAGTGTTGCCGCTGAGCTGCAAGCTGTACTCGCTGGCGCCCAGCACCGTCGCGCGTATGCACTCACCGGCCGGCAGCAGCGACCAGGGCAGCGCGCCGGCGTCCAGCCGCGCGCGCAGCGCCTCGCCGAAGAGCTTGCCCAGGTCGCTGAAATCGCGCGCCTCGCGGCCGTAGACGTATTCGCCCACGCCACCGCTGAACATCACACCGCTGACGGCGTCGAAGTCGGCGATGGCGTCGGTGAGCATCAGCTCGGTGCGGTCTTCGGCGTTGGCGCGGCTGGTCAGCACGCGCAGCAGCGCGTCGGCCATGCCTTGGGCCACCTGCGCCAGCTGCGCGCGCGTGGTGGTGCTGCCCAGCTGCCAGTTGAAGCCGGCGCGGCGTGCGTGCGCCTGGCCTTGCGGGTCCAGCCGGGTGATGACGCCGTGCTCGTCGGTCACCAGCAGCCGGCCGCCGCAATGCACGGCCGCGGTGGCGACGAGCTGGCCTTGGTCGACCAGGCCCAGCTTGGTGGTGCCACCGCCGATGTCGACATTGAGGATGCGCGACTGCGCGTCGAAACTGCGCCGCGCCGCGCCCGAGCCGAACACGGCCAGCATGCTTTCCATGTGGTGGCCCGCGGTGGCGCAGACGAACTCGCCGCCCTGCTCGGCCAGCATGGCCGCGATGGCCTGGCCGTTTTCGCGGCGCAGCGCCTCGCCGGTCAGGATGACCGCGCCGGCATCAATCTGGTCGGGGTGCAGGCCGGCTTCGGCGTAGGCGGCTTCGATGAGCGTGCCCAGCGCGCGCGCGTCGATGAGTGTGTCGCTCTGGTAGGGCGTCAGTGCCAGCGGCGGCTGCGCCAGCGGCTCGCGCAGCACCACCACATAGCGCGTGCTGAGCTGGTCGGACACGCGCTGCAAGTGCAGTTTGCTGAACACCACCTGCGTGCTGGACGAACCGATGTCTATGCCCACGCTGTGCAACACCACGTTGTCCTGCATCCACAGCGCCTGGTCGATGCCACCGGGGCTGTCGTCGCCGACGTCGTCGTGGTCGTGGTCGCTGTCGTCACCGTGCTCGTGATCGGCATCGTGCACGCCCCACTGGTGGTCTTTGAGGCTGTGGCCGACACTCATGTGGTCACGTCATCCAGCTTCCCGCCGCGGAACCGGCTTTGCCGGGCCGCAGGCGGACGGCCCCCTCGGGGGGTAGCGAGCGCCAGCGAGCTTGGGGGCCTCATGACATCAGTAGAACTGGTCAAAGTGCTGCTGCTCGGGCGGTACGCCCGCGGCCAGCAACATGCCTTGCACGGCGGTGGCCATGGCGGGCGGGCCGGCGAAATAGATTTCCATCTCCTTCAGCTGCGGGCCGTGCAGGCGCAGTGCGGCTTCATGCACAAAGGCCACCTCGTGCGCGTCGCCCGCGTCGCCAGGCGTGCTGACAAAGCCGCGCCAGTGCAGGCGTTCGCCATAACCCGGCAGCGCGGCCAGCAGGTCCTGGCCGCACAGGTCGGCCGGCGTGCGCCCGCCGTAGATGAAGTGCAGCGTGCGGTCGGCCAGGCGTGGCTCGGCCATGGCGCCGCGGGCGATGCTGATCATCGGCGCCAGGCCCGATCCGCCCGCCAGGCACAGGATGTCGCGCGGGCTGTCGCGGCGCAGCCAGGCCATGCCGTAGGGGCCGTCAACGGCCAAGCGTGCGCCGTTGGGTTGCGCGAACAGCGCGGCGCTGCCGGCGCCGCCCGGTACTTGGCGCACCTGGAAATGCCAGCTGCGGCCGCCGTCGTCCAGCGTGGTGTTGCTCATCGAGTAGGCGCGCGGGCCGGTCACGCCGGGCAGTTGCACCAGCGCGTACTGGCCGGGCTCGAACAGCACCGGCGTGTCCAGCGTGAAGTGGAATTCGTGGATGTCGGCCGTGACGGCGCGCCGTGCCGTCAGCGTCGCGGCCACGCGCTGCGGGCGGTGCGGCGGCTGGTAGCGCTGTGCTGGGCGCAGCTTGACGACGCAGTCGGACAGCGGCCGCGTTTGGCAGCCCAGGTGGCGCTTGCGCTGGCGGTCCTTCTCGCTCAGGCCCGGCGCCTCGGCCCACGCGGTGGCGACATTGCCCTCGATCAACTCGAACTTGCAGTTGCCGCAGGAGCCGACATTGCACTCGTAGGGAAAGCCGATTCCGGCGCGCTGTGCGGCGCGCAGCAAGGTGTCGTCGGCGGCGCAGGCGAAGGCGGTGTCACCGCCGGCCAGGCGGACGCTGTAGTGGGCTGCCGTCATCGTGCACGCCAGCCCAGCCGCATCGACACCGCTTCGCCGGTGGCCACGACCTCGGGCGCCATGGCGCGCAGGTCCTTCTTCGGCAGGCGTTGCGTGGGCCCGGCCAGGCCCACGGCGGCGATGACCTTGCCCGAGATATCGCGCACGGGTGCAGCCAGGCAGCGCATGCCGTCCTCGCTCTCTTCGTCGTCGATGGCGTAGCCGGCCACGCGCACTTCTTCCAGCACACGCTTGAACGCCGCCGCATTGGTGATGGTCTTGGCGGTGCGCGGGCTCAGGCCTTCTTTCAGCACCTCGGCCACCACGGCCGGCGCTGCGTAGGCCAGCATCACCCGACCTTCGGCGGTGCAGTGCGCGGGCTTGAGGTCGCCAATGTGGGCGCGGATGCCAATGGCCTGGCCGCTTTCCAGGTTGTGCAAGAACATCACGGAGGTGCCCGACAGAATCGCCAGCGTCGAGGCCTCCTGGAACTTGTCGCGCAGCACGCCCAGCAGCGGGCGCGAGACGTTGGAGACATCCATGCGCCGGCGTGCCAGTGCGCCCAGCGTGAACAGGCTCAGCCCCAGCCGGTAGCGCCCGGTTTCGGGGTTCTGCTCCAGGAAGCCCTCGGACGCCAGCGTCACGGCCAGGCGGTGCACCGTGCTCTTGGCCAGGCCCAGCCGCTTGGCCAGGCTGCTGATGCCGATCTCGGACTCTTCGGCCGAGAAGGCCTTCATCACCAACAGCGCCGACGTGACTGAAGAAAGCCGGCCCGAGCCGCTTTCAGGTCCCTCTTTGATGGCCGGGGTTGCCGCTTGCATGTCCATGCCGCCATCCTACCGAAGTTTTCTCTTATATGGAACTGCGTTCTCTATGAGAGAACATCTAGATCGCCTGCATGGGCTTGTCTTGGCGCGGCATGGCCAGGATTAACAGGTTGGCCGCAACGATGGTGGCGGCCAGGAAATAGAACGTGGTCTGCAAGCCCCAGCGGTCGGCGATCAAACCGCTCAACAGCGGCGCCACCGACGCGCCCAGCGACTGCGCGCCGAACAACACCCCGATGCTGCTGCCGCCCATGTTCTTGGGCGTGACTTCGAGCAGCCAGGCCTGGATGTCGGGCCGGATGGCATAGAGAAAGAACCCGAGCACGGCAATCAAGACGATGAAGGCCGGCGACTTGCCGGCCAGGGCCATGACGAGCAGCACCACCGCCGTCATGGCCATGCTGGTCATCATCACGCTGCGCCGACCGAGCTTGTCAGACAGGTGCCCCGCCACGGGCGAGGCCATCAGCCCGGCGGCTTGCAGCGCAAACATCGCCGCGCCAATGGTGAAGGGCGAGTAGCCCAGCTCATGCGCCAGGTACAGCGGCAGAAAAGTCAGCAGGCCGATCTGCGTCATCGAGCGAAAAGCGCCGCTGGTGGACAACAGCACCAGGCTGCGGTTGCGCAACAGCGCGCGCAGGCCGCTCGCGTAGTCGGCCAGCGATTGGCCCTTCTCGCCCGCGTCGATGCGGGCCGCCGGCTTCTTGGGCCCCAAGCGCAGCGTGCCCAGAAACACCAGCAACAACAGCGACACCACCAGGCCCGGAACGACGTTGAGCACCACCACCTCGCGCCAGGTCAGCACCGCCAGCAGCGCGCCCACCACCAGCGGCGCGATGGCGTCACCCGCATTGCCGCCCATGCCGTGCAGCGACAGCACCAAACCCTTGCGCTCAGGAAAACGCCGCGCCAAGGTGGGTATGGCCGTGGGGTGCCACAGGCTGTTGCCCACGCCCACCAGCGCCACGCAGCCCAGCAGCATCAGGTAGCTGTGCGTGAAGCTCATCAGCAGGTAGGGGAACCCGACCCAGAACAGACTCACACCCATCAGCAGGCCCTTGCGGCCCACCGTGTCGACCAGCACCCCGCCCGGCACATTGGCCACCGCGCCGGCCAGGTACTGGCAGGTCATGATGAGCCCGATCTGGCTGAAGCTCAGGCCCAGCTCGTTGCCGATGATGGGCAGCAGCAGGTAGAACGTGGCCGGGTACCAGTGCGTGAGCGAATGGCCCAGGGTGATGAGCCAGACTTCGCGGAAAGGTCGCTCAACCGGCGGCTGTGCGGGGCCGCTGGCGATGGCAGCGGTCATCGGGCCAGCGCCGGGGGTCGTCATCTATCTACCGGCCCGCTTGATGACCATGTCGTCAAAGAGCTTGCTCCACTTCTCGGCGTCGTCCAGCGAGCGGATGGGGTCGATGATCAGCAGCCTCACCCCCTTCAGCGGGGAGTCGACCTTGGTGTTGGTGGGCACGTAGTCGATGGTGGTCATCAAGCTCTGCGCGTCGGTCAGCATGTATTCATGGAACAGCAGTGCAGCCGCCGGGTGCGGTGCCTTGCGCGCCACGCCGACGGCGTTGGACCGGGCCACGGCCGGCTCCAGCGCAAACCAGTCGATCGGCGCGCCCTTCTTCTTGGCCTGCTCGGGCATGTAGCTGTAGACGGTGAGTGCCATGGGCACCTCGCCCGACACCACCATGTTGGTCAGCAGCGTGTGGCCGTTGCGCGGTGAGACGCCGTTGGTGGCCACCAGGTCGCTGAAGAACTTCAGCCCCTTGTCGCCGCCGCCCATGATGTCCACCACCGACTGAAACCAGTCCTGGTTCTTGGCCTCCACACCCAGCCGGCCCTTCCACTTGGGGTCCAGCAGGTCGGCGTAGGTCTTGGGCAGGTCGGCCTTCTTCACCACGTTGGTGTTGTAGGCCTGCACCCACACCGACAACAGCGTGGCCGCCCATTGCTGGTGGGCCGGCACCGAGCCGGCGGTGAGGTCGCGGTAGGCCGGTGTCTTCACCGTCTGCAGCACCTTTTCGCGCGACAGCGCCTCCATCTCGGGGCTGCCGAAGTGCACCACATCGACCTCGTTGCGGTTGGCCGCTGCCTCGGCCAGCGTACGCTGCAAGATCTTGTCGGTGCCAGCGCGCCACACGTTGACCTTGATGCCGTACTTGACCTCGAAGGGTTTGATGAGGATGGGCAGGTCTTTTTCGGCGATGGTGGTGTACAGCGTGAGCGTGCCTTCCTTCTTGGCCGCTTCGATGATGCGTTGCAGGCGGTCGGCGCCTTCGTAAGTGGCCAGGGGCGATTGCGCCATGGCTGACGTGGCGGCGCACAGGGCCGCCGCGATGAAAACTCTGCGCGCAAGGCTCATGGTTCAGGCTCCAGGGTGGTGGGTTGTCAGCCGCGCTTGGGGGCGAAGATCTCTTCGTACAGCTTGGTCCACTTCTCGTACTCGTCGAGCATCAGGCGCGAGTCGACGATCTTGACCGGCATCTTGTTCGCGCCGGCGTCGACCTTGGTGTTGGTCGGCATGAAGTCGCGGCCGACGAGAATCTTCTGGCCCTCTTCGCTGATCTCGTAGTCGTAGAACAGCAGCGCCGAGTGCGGGTTGGGCGCCTGGCGTGCGACGCCGACGCCGTTGGGTCGCGCGATCGCCGTGCCGATCGTGAACCAGTCTATGGGTGCACCCTTTTGCTTGAACTGCTCGGCCTTGTAGCTGTAGACGGTGAGCGCGAAGGGAATCTCGCCCGACACGACGAGCTGGGTCAGCAGCGTGTGCCCCTTGCGCACCGACATGCCGTTGGCAGCGACCATGTCCTTGAAGAGCTTGACGCCGCGCGCCTCGCCCAGGTCTCCCACCACACCCGAGAGCCAGTCCTGGTCGTCGGCCTCGATACCGAGCTTGCCCTTCCAGCGCGGGTGCAGCAGTTCGTCCCAGGCCTTGGGCTGCTCTTCCTTCTTCACCAGCTTGGTGTTGTAGGCCTGCACGAAGACGTTGAGCCGGGTGCCCACCCATTCGCCGTGCGGGCGTATCGCCGCGGGCAACAGGCTGGCGTGGTGCGTCGACTTGACCTGTTGCAGGATCTTCTCGCGCGACATCGACTCGAGCTCGGGCCCGTTGGTCTCGATCACGTCGACCGTGAAGCGGTTGGCGCGCGCCTCGGTCACCGCGCGCTGCAGCACCTTCTCCGAGCCCGCGCGCCAGACGGTGGATTTGATGCCGTACTTCTTCTCGAAGCCGGCCAGGAGCGCGCCCATGTCGTCGGCCTGCGCCGAGGTATAGAGGTTGAGCGGGCCCTCCTTCTTGGCACCGTCCACCAGACGCTGGGTGCGGTCAGCGCCTTCGTAAGTGGCGAACTCGGCCATGGCACCGCGGGTGGCTTGCGCGAACACGCCGCCCGGCAGCGCGATGGCGCCGGCGCCAGCGGCGATCCAGCGGTTGAAATCTCTCTTGTTCATGACGCTTGCGTCCTTCTGAATTGGGTCTCGACCCACCCTTTGACGGCGGGTCTCATTCGGTTTCCTTCTGCACCTTCTGGCCGCCGAGGAAGAATTGCGACCACAGCTTGTCCCACTTTTCGGACTCGTCGAGCGCGATGATGGGGTCGATCATCTCGAAGGGGAACTTGTTGAGCGTCGAATCGACCATCAGGCTCGACGGCACACGGTTTCGCTCCTTGAGCAAGGTCTGGCCTTCGCGCGAGAGCAGGAAGTCGGTGAACAGCATGCCGGCGTGCGGGTTGGCGGCGCGGGCGACGACCCCGATCGCGTTGGGGCGGGCAAAAGTCGGCACCAAGGCCTTCCACTTGACCGGCGCGCCCTTTTGCAACAGGCGCTCCATGTTGTGGTTGTAGATGGTCGCGGTGATGGGGATCTCGCCCGAGGACACCAGCTCGGCCAGCAGCGTGTGGCCGGTGCGCATCTGCGGCTTGGACTCGCCGAGCTTGCGAAAAAAGGCCAGGCCCTTTTCCTCGCCCATGTGCTTGACGAGTGCTGCGAACCAGTCGGTGTCGCCCGCTTCGAGGCCGAGCTTGCCGATGAAGCGGGGGTGCAGCAGGTCCTGGTAGGTGTTGGGCACGTCGGCCGGCTTGACCAGGTTGGTGTTGTAGCCGATGGTGAAGAAGTTGAAGCGCGTGGCGACGTAGTGGCGGTGCTTGGGGAATGCCGCTGGCGCCAGCTCGGCGAAGTGCGGGCTGTGGAACTCGGCCAGCAACTTCTCGCGGTACATGGCTTCCATCTCGGGGCCGTTGGTCTCGAGCACGTCGCAGACAAAGCGGCCGGCGCGGGCTTCGGTCACCGCACGTTGCAGCACTTTTTCTGAACTGCTGCGCCACAGCAGCACCTTCACGCCGGTCTTCTTCTCGAAGGCCTCGGTGATGGGCCCCGAATCCTTGGTGTTGAGCGAGGTGTACAGGCTCAGCTTGCCCTCTTTCCGGGCCCCATCGAGCAGCCGGACTTCGCGGTCGGCGCCCTTGTACAGGTAGATCTCGCGATTGCGCGCCGAGGGGTCCTGCGCCAGAACGGCGGGCGCGGCCACCGTGGCGGCCGCCGCAACCAGGAGCCGGCGGCGTTCGGCGTCATGCCGAGCTGATGACATCTTCACTTCTCCTTGCCGGGCGCAGACCGCCACAAGGGTTGAATGGCTCGCGCCGCCCGCAGGCGGCGCGCTGCGTCACACGCACCCTGCTCAGAAGGCGTGCGACAGACCCATGATCATGTGCGTGGTGTCTTCGCCTGGGTTCACGTTGCCGAAGTCATTGGCCGAGAAGCGTGCCGACTTGCCGTTCGTCAGCTTGTCGTACATGGCAAAGACGTACGTGCGACGTGACAGGTAGTACGAGGCGCCGACAATGACCTTGCTGGCATCCAGCCCATCGGTGCTGCAGGCGGTGCCGACCAGCGTGCACGAGCCCGCGCCCGACTTCACGATTTGCGCCACCGTGCGCCACTTCGGGCTCCAGCGCGCTTCCCAAGCCAACAGGTAGGCGGTGTTGCTGTACGACTTGAAGCGGCCGACGACGTTGGCACTCTCGTCGTAGTCCTTCTTGATGACGTCGAACGCGAACTTGTGCACCTTGCCCGGACGCCACTCCAGAGTCAGCTGCAAGGCCGTGTCCTTGGCATCGACGCCGGCAGTGGTGAGGTTGCGGCGCGCGGTGGGTGCGTTCGACGAGCCGCCGTACCAGTTGTCGTGGACTTCGTAGGCGATGGCGGCGTAGAACGGGCCTTGGTCGTACTTCAGGCCGTAGGAGAAGGTCTTGGCGCTGCCGGTGCCGGTGGTCACACCCGCTACCGGGCCCTCGTTGGTGGCCACCTGCACCCCGACCTCGAAGCCTTCGCCGAAATTCGGCGAGTCATAGCGGATGGAGTTGGCGCGGCGCTCGTGGAAGCGCGAGTTGTTGCTGGTGCCGAAGCCGACCTTGCGCAGGAGGTTGCTCGACGACATGGGGGTACCACTGCTGACACCGAGCACGCCGATGGTGTCGCCGTACTGCTTGAACACCGTGTCCATCAGACCCAGCCTGATGATGCCGAAGCCGCCCCTCAGGCCGACGAAAGTGTCGCGGTTCCAGAAGCTCGTTGCCGAGCCCGCAGCGCCGTTGTCCACCGCGACCACGCTCTCCAATTGGAAGACAGCCTTCAGGCCGCCGCCCAAATCTTCCGTGCCGCGGAAGCCGAGGCGGGAGTTGCCCGCGGACATGCCCTTGATGCCACCGCTCAGCGCGCTGGGGCCGGCAGGCGGGGCGGCCAGGGTGGCCATCCCGGTGGTGCCCACTGCCGTCGCACCCGAGGTCTTCTCGGAGTTCAGGTAGGGATACAGACGGCCGTAGACCTGCACGCTGCTCTGGGCGCTGGCCAGGCCGCATACAGACGCAGCGCTGAGCGTCAGAACCAGGGGAAGCTTCTTCATGTTGATCTCGTCTCCGTTGATGTGTAATTTAGGCGCCTGCCGCATGCAAGTCCCCCTTCTGACGGCGGGTCGCTGCGGCTGAAATGTTCCCTATAAAGGAACAAGGGTCTTAAGAGCGGAACGCAGCCCGAACCTTGCCCGCAGGCGCCGGAAGTGTCAATCCGTGGCCACCCGCCATTATGGTTTCTGCGCCAGTTTCGGCGGCAGGTCGGCCAGTTCGGACTGGTAGGCCTCGTCCATGCGCGGCTGCAAACCCACCTTGTCCAGCGCCTGGGCGAAGGTCTGGCGGATGAACGGGGCTTCGTCGGCGTAGTCGATCTGGTCGCCGCCCACACGGCGGCTGATCCAGGCCTTGGGCACGCCTTGCGCGTTGCGGATGGACACGCCTTCGGCCTTGAAGGCGAGGTAGCGCGCCGGCGTGGTGCCGGTGTTGAAGTGCTGGTGGAACCACATGTTGGGCGGCACGATCATCGAGCCCTCCTTCCATTCGTAGCGGTTCAACGAGTCGATGTCCGGGCCCATCAGGCTGTAGCCCGAGCCGCTC
>JANOLY010000037.1:0-14251 GCA_031420055.1 Burkholderiales bacterium
GAACTCGGCCAGGAAGCGGCCCATGGATCGCAACGCGTCCAGCGACAGGAACTGCCCCCACGGCAGGTCGAGCGAAGCGAAACTGAGCACCACCAGCAGCAGCAGCGTGGCCACGAACCAGCAGGCGCGGCAGCGGGCGTCGAACAGCCGCGGCGGCAGCCGGTAGGGCGGGTTGGCGGCGGGGGTGGTTGGCATGTCAGTGCCGCCCGGCCGTCCGAAGGCACTGAGCGCCCCCACGGGGGGCAGCAAGCGCCAGCGAGCTTGGGGGCCCCATTACCCCAGGGATCTGCGCAGCCCGGCGCTGACGCGGTCGGCCAAGGCCACCAGCGCCATGAAGACCAGCAGCATGGTGGCGACCTCGCCGCCGTTGAACATCTTCATCGACGTGTCCAGCTGCTGGCCCAGGCCGCCCGCGCCCACAAAGCCCAGCACCACCGAGCTGCGGATGGCGCACTCCCAGCGGTACACGGTGTAGGACGTGAGTTCGGCCGCGTTCTGCGGCAGCAGGCCGTAGAACAGCGCCTGCAGCCGGCCGCTGCCGTTGCGCAGCAGGGCCTGGGTGGGGTGGGTTTCGCCGCTTTCAAGGATCTCGCCGTAGACCTTGCCCAGCATGCCGCCGTAGGTAAGCGCGATGGCCAGCACGCCCGCCGTGGGCCCCAGGCCGACCACGCGCACGAAGACCAGCGCCCACACCAGCTCGGGCACGCTGCGCAGCACGATCAGCATGCCCCTCACCGCCTGGCGCAGCCAGAAAGGCGCGCGCGCCATGCGGCCGGACAGGGCCGAGACGGACAGCGCCGACGTCGACAGCAACGTCAGCGGCACGGCCAGCGCCAGTGCCAGCGTCATGCCCACGGTGGCAATGGCCACGGTGCGCCAGGCTTCACGCACCACCAGGGCCAGGAAGTCGGGCGCCAGCGCGGGCGGGAAGAAGCTGGCGATGAAGGTCGCGCTGATCTTCACGTTGGCCGGCTCGAACAGCACCCAGGGCCGGAACTCGGTGGCCACCGCCAGCGGCCACAGCAGTACCAGCGCCGCGCCCCACCAGAACACGCGGCCGGCCCAGGCCGGGTCGCGCATGTTTGCCACGGGCGTTGCGGTGCTGGTGCTCACGCAGGCTTCAGCGGCAGTGCATGACCACCGGCGCCGGCGTGGCGGCGGGCGGCTCGTCGGCGGCCACGGGGGCGTCGCCACGCAGTTCGTGCTCGTACTGCGCGTACAGCCGCGCCAGCCGTTCGCGGCTGACCTCGGCCGACGGCAGGTCGAAGGCCAGCGCGCCGTCGCGCAGGCCCACGATGCGCGGGAAGTGCGCCAGCGCCACGTCCACCTGGTGCAGCGTGGCCACCAGCGTCACGCCGCGTTCGCGGGCGCCGTCGGTCAGCGCACTGATGGCCTGGCGCGACCGCGACGGGTCCAGCGCCGACAGTGGCTCGTCGATCAGCCACAACTTGGCCGGCGCCAGCAACGCGCGCGCCAGGCCGACACGCTGGCGCTCGCCGCCAGACAGCCGATCGACGCGTTCGAAGAGCTTGTCAGCCAGGTCGAAACGCTCCAGCGCGTCATGCGCGGCCGGGATGTCGCTGGGGTAGAACAAGGACCGCAGGCTGGCCCACAGGCCCAGGGCCGGCAGCCGGCCGGCTAGAACCGCAGTCACCACCCGTTGGCGCGGCGGCAAGGGCGGCACCTGCGGCGCCAGGAACAGCCGGCCGCGCAGGGCCTGCAACTGGGCGCGAGGCAAAGTCCAGGGCGACTGGCCGTCCAGCCACAGCTGGCCCTGGGTCGGCGGCAGCGCGCAGGCCAGCACCTGCAGCAACGTCGTCTTGCCCGCGCCCGAGGGGCCAATGATGGCGACGTGCTCGCCCGCCGCCACCTGGAGCTTCAAGCCCTGCAAGGCGGGCGCCGCACCGGCCCGCGCGGCCGGGTGGCGCGCGGCCACAGCGTCGATGGAGAGCTTCAACTTAGCCGGGCGCCTACAGCAAGCCCGCGCTGCGCGCGGCGGCCTCGATGCCCTTGTAGTTGTCAGGCGTGGTGGTGATGTAGCGCGTGGCGCGGTTCAGGCCCAGGACTTCCTTGCCCTCGGGCGTGTTGGGGTCCAGATCCAGCAGGGCTTTCTGGATGCGGCCGCGCAGATCGGCCGGCATGTCGGCATGCACCGACCAGTTGTAGTTGAAGTAAGTGGGCGTGGTGAAGAACACGTCCACCGCCTTGGTATCGACCTTGTTCTCGGTGACGAACTTCTTCCACACGGTGATGTCCAGCGCCGCCGTGTCGACCTTGCCGCTGACCACGCTGGCGATGGTGGCGTCGTGCGCGCCCGAGTACGCAATGCGCTTGAAGTCCCGCTCGGGGTCGATCTTGGCTTGCAGCAAAAAGCTGCGCGGCATGAGGTGGCCCGAGGTGCTGCTTTGTGAGCCGAAGCTGACCTGGCGGCCCTTCATGTCGGCCAGGGTCTTGATGCCCGAATCTGTCTTGGCGATGAACACCGACTGGAAGCGTGTGTCTTCCTCGCGCTGCGCGATGGGGATGATCTTGCCGCCCGAACGCAGCTGCGCCTGCACGTGGGTGAAGCCGCCGAACCACACCAGGTCGACCTTCTTGTTCACCAGCACCTCCACCGCGGCGGGGTAGTCGCTGACGGGCGTGAACTCCACCTTCATGCCGAGTTTCTTTTCCAGATAGCGGGCGATGGGCGTGAACTTGCGCATCTGTTCGGTGGCAGCTTCTTCGGGGATGGTGGTGACGCGCAGCACCTGTTGCGCCGTGGCCGAGCCGGCCAACGCCAGCAAGGACGCGGCGGCGCACCAGCGCAAGGTGGAGGCAAGGTGTTTGTAGGGCATGTCAAGAACTCCTGGCTGTGTGTTGGGTGGGGCTTGCCGCCGTGCTGGCGCAGCGCAGTGCGGCATTGGAACCCATCCCGGCCCGCATTGCACCGCCGCTGCTACATTGGTCCGCAGCCACCACTCAGCATCACCTCATGGCCTTACAAGGCACAACTGCGAAAGCCCGCGAAGATGTCATTGCGATCAGGCGTGTAGAAGTTTCTGTAGCGGGGGTGGTGCAAGCGCGCTTGCGTGGCAAAACTCGCGCCGCGCAAGACGCGCCGGCTGCCGAACCAAGGCGCGGAATAGTCCTGGTAGGGGTGGGCGGCAAAGCCGGGGTAGGGCGCGAAGGTGCTGGCCGTCCATTCCCACACCGCCCCCCAGGCAAACGCCAGCCCGGCCTGCAGCGCGGCGCGCTCCCACTCGCCTTCGCTGGGCAGGCGCCGGCCGGCCCAGGCGCACCAGGCCTCGGCCTCGAAGGCGCTGAGGTGGCAGGCCGGCAACGCCGGGTCCAGCGCCTGCCAGCGGCCGCCCGACTGCACCTGCCACGGCGCGCCACGCAGGTAGCGCGGCGCGCGCAGACCGCTGGCCTGCAGCCAGGCCCTGCCTGTGGGGCTCCACCAGCGCGGCTGCTCGTAGCCGCCGGCTTGCACGAAGGGCAGGTAGTCGCCCCAGCTCAGCACGCGGCTGTCGATTTGGCTTGCGGGCAGTTGCGCCGTGAACGCGCCCAGCTCGTTGTCGAAGGCAAAGCCTGCGCCCTGCCCGCCTTGCTCGAAAGCGCTGGTGTCGAAGGACAACTGCGCGCGGCGCGATGGCAGCGGCCGCGGTTGCCAGCGCGCCGGCGCGCCGGGCACGCCCAGCGCTTGCGCCATGTACAGCGCGGCTTCGTGGTGCATGTCTTCGTGCGCCAGCACCAGGCGGAAAAAATACAAGGTCTCGTCGCTGTTGCTGCCTTCGTGCAGCAGACGCAGGGTGTGTTGCAGGCCCTCTTCAAGCGATTCACGCAGTGCCTGCACGCGGGGCAGTGGGATCTGCCAGCGGCTGGCGTGCGCGACGCGGGTGGAGTCGAACAGCGCGTCGTCGTCCGGCGCCTGTGCGGGCAGGCGCTGGGCCAGCGGGTCGGCGCGACAGCCGCGGTGCCGCTGCGGGTTGCGTGCCAGCCAGTGCTGCGCAAACCAGCCGATGTGGCCCAGCTCCCATTGCGGCGGGTTCAGTGTGTCGTCGCGCGGCACCAGCAAGTCGGGCAGCGCCGCTTCGAGCCGGTCCAGCGTGGCCAGAGTGTCCTGGCGGCTGGCACGCAAGGCGGCGGCCAGGGCTGGCGGGCTGGCGAGACGAAAGTCGGTGTCGGCGGGGGCCTGTTCCATCACGTCGGGCTCATCACAAGAGGCGGCAGACGATGAAGCGCCCGCAGGTGGTCATCGTGACCCCCGCGCTGCGCGACGCCAACAACGGCAACTGGCAGACGGCGCAGCGCTGGGCGCGCATGTTGTCGGCGGATTATCGGGTTCGGCTTGCGGCTGCATGGGACGGCGGCGACGAGGCCTTGCTGATTGCCCTGCACGCCCGCCGCTCCGCCGCGGCGGTGGCGGCCTGGCGGCAGCAGCGCGGCAGCGCACCCGTGCTTCTGGTGCTGACGGGAACCGACCTGTACCGCGACATCGTGTCGGACGCCGCCGCGCAGCAGTCGCTGGCCCAGGCCGACCGCCTGGTGGTGCTCAACGAACTGGGCCTGCGCAGTCTGCCGCCCGACGTGCGCAGCAAGGCCCGCGTATGTCTGCAGTCCTGCACCAGCCGCTTGCCGCGCCCCAAGCCGGCACGGCATCTGCGTGCCTTGATGGTGGGCCACCTGCGCGAAGAAAAATCACCCCAGACCTACTTCGACGCCGTGCGGCTGCTGGCCGGCCGCAGCGACATCATGCTCGACCACATCGGCGGCGCGCTGGACCCCGCGCTGGCCGCGCAGGCCCGCGCATTGATGCAGTCGCACCCGCACTACCGCTGGCTGGGCGCGCTGTCGCATGGCGCCACGCGCGCGCGAATGGCGGCCGCGCATGTGCTGGTGCACCCCAGCCGCATGGAGGGCGGCGCGCATGTGGTGATGGAAGCCATTTGCAGCGGCACCCCCGTGCTGGCCAGCCGTATCGACGGCAACCTGGGCCTGCTGGGCGCCGCTTACCCGGGTGTCTTCGAGCCCGGCGACGCGGCGGGCCTTGCCGGCGCACTGCAGCGTGCGCGTGATGACAGCGCTATGCTGGCCGGCTTGCAAGCCGCCTGCGCCCTGCGCGCGCCGCTCTTCCACCCCGAGCGCGAACGCCAGACCTTGCGCGCCTTGGTGGCCGAGATGTTGGACACCCAAGACACCCCCTGAAATCCCCGAAAGCCGCCCATGAACGCCCCTGAAACTGCACCCGAACCGCGCCTGACCTCGCTCTCCCACGGCGGCGGCTGCGGCTGCAAGATCGCGCCTGGTGTGCTGAGCGAGATCCTCAAAGGCACGGCAGGCATGCCCCTGCCCAAAGAGCTGCTGGTGGGCATAGAGACGGCCGACGACGCCGCCGTCTATCAATTGAACGACGAGCAGGCGCTGATCGCCACCACCGATTTTTTCATGCCCATCGTCGACGACCCCTTCGACTTCGGCCGCATCGCCGCCACCAACGCCATCAGCGACGTGTACGCCATGGGCGGGCGGCCCATCATGGCGCTGGCGCTGGTGGGCATGCCCATCAACGTGCTGTCGGTGCAGACCATAGGCCGTGTGTTGGACGGCGGTGCGGCCATGTGCAAGCTGGCCGGTATCCCGATTGCGGGCGGCCACACCATCGATTCGGTTGAGGCCATCTACGGCCTGGTGGTGATGGGCCTGGTGCACCCCAGCCGTGTCAAGCGCAATGCCGACGCACGGCCCGGCGACCTGCTGGTGCTGGGCAAGCCCCTGGGCGTGGGCGTGATGAGCGCGGCGCTGAAGAAGGGCGAACTGGGCGACGCCGGCTATGCGGAAATGATTGCCAATACGACCAAGCTGAACACGCCCGGGCCCGACCTGGCAGCGCTGCCCGGCGTGCACGCGCTGACCGACGTCACCGGTTTCGGCCTGGCCGGCCATGCGCTTGAATTGGCGCGTGGCGCGAACTGCCAGGTGCAGATCGACTGGGCCGCCGTGCCGTTGCTGGGTGGCGTGCGCGCACTCGCCGAGCGCGGCTTTGTCACGGGGGCTTCAGGCCGCAACTGGGCCGGTTATGGCGCCGACGTGGGCCTGCCGACCGGCTTTGCAGCCGTTGACCAGGCGCTGCTGACCGACCCGCAAACCAGCGGCGGGCTGCTGGTGTCGTGCACACCGGCGGCGCTGGACGCCGTGATGGCGGTGTTCAACAAGCACGGCTTCGCCTCGGCCGCGGTGGTGGGCGAGGTGAGTGCGGCGCAGGCCGGTGCGGCGCGACTGCTGGTCCGCTAAAGGCCCGCAGGTGCGCGCTGGCGGCGCTTGGCCAGCGCCCTGCCGGCAGGCAACCTGCCTGGGTCAACGGCGTGGTGGTGTTGTGGGGCGGCGTGCGCGACGGCGCACAGCCCGGGCCGGTGCGGCCGTTGTGCTGTGCGGGCGGCGCCAGGCCCTGTTGCAAACCGCCTGCGCCGCATTGCAAGCGGCCGGCGCGCGCGCCGCCTTTGTGGCCGCCGACCTGGCTGATCGCAGCGCGCCTTTTCCCACAGCATCCCCTACGGCGCGGCCAAGGGCGGCGTGATGCAACTGGTGCGCGCCATGGCCGAGGCCTGGTCGGGTGCGGGCATCACCGCCAACGCCATCGCGCCGGGCTCTGTCCCCACCGCGCTCACCGGCGCGGTGTTCGAAGACGCCGCGCGGGTGCAGGCCATCCAGGCCCAGACCGCCGCCGGCCGCGTCGGTGAGCTGGCCGACTTGCAGGGTGCGGCCATCTACCTGTGCAGCCCGGCTTCAAACTACGTCACCGGGCAGACCCTTTACGGACCCTTTACGGACCCTTTACGTGGATGGTGGTTTCAGCGCCAAATAACACCACAACGGAGCAGACATCATGCAAGCCTTGATCTACACCGCACCCCACGAAGTGGCCTTGCGTGAACTTGCCGCACCCAGCGCTGCCCCGGGCTCTGTGCGGCTGCGCGTGGATGCCGTGGGCATCTGTGGCTCGGACCTGCATGCCTACCGGGGCCGCGCCGCGTGCCGCCTTTGGTGCTGGGGCACGAATTTGTCGGCACCGCGATGGACGGCCCGCAGGCCGGCCAGCGCTTCACCGCCAACCCGCTGGTCACCTGCGGCGTGTGTCGCTACTGCCGCCAAGACCGCAGCAACCTGTGCAGCGACCGCAGCATGATCGGCATGAACCTGCCCGGCGCATTCGCCGAGCAGCTGCTGGTGCCCGAACGCTGCCTGGTGGCGGTGCCCGAACGTCTGCCGGACGCAGCCGCGGCCCTGGCCGAGCCGGCCGCCACCGTGCTGCATGCCTGCCGGCTGGCCGAGCGGATGTTGGCGCAGCCCTGGGCCCTGACGCGCGCCCTGGTGCTGGGCGCGGGCGCCATCGGCCTGCTGGCCACGCTGTGGCTGCAACACCGTGGCGTGACCGTGCTGCAGGTGGTGGAAACCAACCCGCTGCGCGCGCAGGCGCTGCAGCAGACCACGGGCCTGCACGCACTCACCGACACGGTGCCGCAGTCGGCGTTTGACTTTGTCTTCGACGCCGTTGGCGTGGCCGCGTGCTGTTTCCCGGCGCTGCGGTCGCGGTGTTGGTGGGCATGGCCGCCGCGTTTCTGGGCAGCCACTACAAGGGCTCGATGCTGCTCTTTGCGCTGCTGCTGGGCAGGGCGCTGAACTTCCTTGTCGAGGACCAGCGCCTGGCCAGCGGCATCCAGTTCGCGGCCAGCGCGGTGCTGCGGTTCGGCGTGGCCCTGCTCGGCCTGCGCCTGACCCTGGAGAACGTGACCTCGCTGGGCCTGGCCACGGTGCTGGCATTGGCCGTGGGGGTGGCTTTGACGCTGGTCTGCGGTGTGTTGCTGGCGCGTGCGCTGGGTCAGGACCGAGACCTCGCCCGGCTGGCCGGCGGCGCCACGGCGATCTGCGGTGCCTCGGCCGCGCTGGCCATCGCCAGCGTGCTGCCGCAGCGCGAAGGCCACGAAAAACGCACCACCCTGGTCGTCATCGGCGTCACCACGCTGTCCACGGCGGCGATGGTGCTGTACCCCGCACTCACCAGCTGGCTGGGGCTGGACGCCACGCGTGCCGGCGTGTTCATCGGCGCCACCATCCACGACGTGGCGCAGGTCGTGGGCGCCGGCTTCTCCATCTCGCCCGCCGCTGGCGACACCGCCACCATCACCAAGCTCATCCGCGTCGCACTGCTGGTGCCGGTGCTGCTGTGCATCGCGCTGGTGGTGCGCAGTGGCGCCGCCCGCACCGGCAGCGCGCCGCTGCTGCCCTGGTTCGCGGTGGCCTTTGCGCTGCTGATGGTGCTCAACAGCACCGGCTGGGTGCCGCTGGCGCTGCAGCCGTTGGCCGGCCAGGCCAGCCAGGTCTGCCTGGTGGTCGCGATTGCCGCCGTGGGCCTGAAAACCTCGCTGCGCGATGTCGCCACGCTGGGCTGGCGGCCGGTGTGGCTGATGGTGTTGGTGACCCTGTTCCTGGCGGCCATCGCCGCCGCGTGGCTGCGGCTGACCGCATGAAGTGCCCGCGCTCAAGGCAGCTGGTGCAACACCAGCGGCAGCACCGCACTGGCACCGGCCTGGCGCAGCAGGGTTGCGGCCACGGTCATGGTCCAGCCGCTGCGGTAGCGTGCGTCCACCAGAAACACCGGCCCGTCCGGCACGACCACGTCGGGGCGCAGGGCCAGGGCTTGCAGCAGGGCGGCCACCTTGGCGCCTGAGGCCAGGTCGGCGCCCGGCGTCGGGCCCACCAGGCGCAGGGCGTCGAGCAGCGGCAGGCGGCCCACGCTGGCCAGGTGTTCGGCCACCGAAGCCACCAGCCGCGGGTGCAGTGCCGACGGCATGGGCACCACGGCCACCGGCCTGTCGGCCCAGCTGCGCCGCCAGCGCGCGAGCACGCCCACCAGGCCGTCCAGCACCGCAGTGGGTGCGGGCGCGTCGGGGGCGGCAAACAGCGGCAGCAGCACCTCGGCCCAGCCCGGGTCGTCAGCGAAGGCCAGGGCGCGGCCGGGGTTGCACGCGACGATGCGGCCCTTGTGCGTGCCGCCCGCGGGCCACAGCTTGCGCGGCTCGATGACCGTGTCTTGCCCGCGTGCAAAGACGCGCGCTGCCTCCACGCGCGTGGCGCTGGGCTGCGCACCCGGGCCGGGCAGCCGGCCCGTGCACACGCTGCAGCGCCCGCAGTCACTGGGCGCGGGGTCGTCCAGCGCTTCTTGCAAGAAGCGCATCAGACAGCCCTGGCCGGCGGCGAAGGCGCGCATCAGGCCGGCCTCGCGTTCGCGCACCTGGGCCAAGGCCTGCCAGCGCGCGGCGTCATACAACCAGGGCGTGCCGGTCAGGGCCCAGGCCGTGCCGTCGCGCTGCACCACGTCTTCCACGGCCAATATCTTCAACAAGCCCTCCAGCCGCCCGCGCCGCAGGGTAGTGGCGTGCTCCAGCGCCAGCAGCGTCTGCGGCGCCTGCGCCAGGGCGGCCAGGATGGCGCCCACGCGCTTTTCGTCGGGCACGCCGGCGGTGGCGAAGTAGGCCCAGATCTGCTCGTCGGTTTCTGCCGGCAACAGCACGGCCACGGCTTCGTCCAGCGCACGGCCGGCACGGCCAACCTGCTGGTAGTAAGCCACCGGCGACGCTGGCGAGCCGGCGTGGATGCAAAACGCCAGGTCCGGCTTGTCGTAGCCCATGCCCAGCGCCGAGGTGGCCACCACGGCCTTCAGCGCGTTCTTGCGCAAGGCGTCTTCGATACCTTGCCGCACGTCGGTGTCCAGGCCGCCGTGGTAGGCCGCCACTTCAAACCCGCAAGAGCGCAGAAAGCCCGCCAGCCGCTCGGTCTCGGCCACCGTGAGCGCGTAGACGATGCCTGAGCCTGCGAACTGCGCCAGCGCGTCGGCCACCCAGGCCTGGCGTTGCAGCGAACCCAGCCCCGGCACCACCGCCAGGCGCAGCGAAGAACGCGCCAGCGAGCCGCGCAGCGTCAGCGTTTGCGGGCCGAGTTGCTGGGCGATGTCCAGGGTGACGCGGTGGTTGGCCGTGGCCGTGGTGGCCAGCACTGGCGTGCCCGCACCCAGGCCCAGCAAGGTCTTGGCCAGGCGCTGGTAGTCGGGGCGAAAGTCAAAGCCCCAGTCAGAGATGCAGTGCGCCTCGTCGATCACCAACAGCCCCGCAGCGGCCAACAGCCCCGGCAGGCGCCGCGCGAAGCCCGCGTTGCCCAGCCGCTCGGGCGAGACCAGCAGCACATCCAGCCGGTCGGCGGCGATGTCGTCGAACACGGCATCCCAGTCGGCCAGGTTGGTCGAGTTGACGGTGGCTGCGCGCAGACCGGCCTGCGCCGCGGCGCTGACCTGGTCGCGCATCAGCGCCAGCAGCGGCGAGACGATCAGCGTGGGCCCCTGGCCCGCCGCGCGCAGGGCCGAGGTCGCCGCCCAGTAAACAGCCGATTTGCCCCAGCCCGTGGCCTGCACCACGAGCACGCGGGCTTGCTGGTCCACCAGCGCGGCCACCGCCGTGGTCTGGTCGTGCCGCGGCTGCGCCAAGGGCCCGGCCATGGCGGTCAGGACCTGGCGCAAGTGGGTGTCGGCGCGGCTCATGGCGGGATTGTGGTTGCAGCGTCTTCGGCGTTGCGGCTGTCTGCGGCTGGGGTGGCCTGGGCTGCCCGCGGTGCTGGCCTACATGCCTTTGAACAGATACGCGTACAGCCGGCTGGCGGTGAGCTTGTCGCTGCGCCCGGTCAGCGTCAGTGTCACCTTGCCCGACTCTTCGCGCCGCGCCGTGGCAATGCAGCGCGCCTGCACCACCGTGCCGCGGTGCACCTGCCAGAAGCGCTGCGGGTCCAGCTGCGGCAGCAACTCGCGCAGCGACAGGCGGATGAGGTGTTCACGATCGGCCGTGACCACGCGCACGTACTTGTCGGCGGCTTCGAAGTAGATGACGTCTGCCACCGGCACCATGTGCACCAGGCTGCCCACCTGGGCCTGCACCACGTCCAGCAGGGGCATGCGGGGGGTGCTGCTGGGCGCGGCTGCACCCAGCAAGGCGCGCAGCTGGTGCATGGTCTGCGCCAGGGTGTCGTCGGGCGTGCCGATTTGCTGCGGTTGGCGGTCGGCCAAGCGTGCTTGCAAGCGTGACACACAGGCCTGCAACCGCGTGCGGTCCACGGGCTTGACGAGGTAGTCCACCGCCTGCGCCTCGAACGCGGCCAGCGCGTACTGGTCGTAGGCGGTGACGAACACCAGCAGCGGAAAGGGCACGCCCTCGGGCCAGTCCTCGGCCAGCATCTGCGCGGCTTCCAGGCCCGTGAGGCCGGGCATGCGGATGTCCAGAAAGCACACCTGCGGCTGCAGCGCCAGGGCCTGCGCCACGGCACTGGCGCCGTCGCCCACTTGGGCGGCCACCACCAGTTCAGGCCACAGCGCGGCCAGCTCGGCCTGCAGGCCGGCGGCCAGCAGCGGTTCGTCTTCAGCGATCAGGCAGCGCAGGGCGGTCATCGTCAGGCGGTGGGTTGAAGTGACGGGTCGGCCGTGATGGGGATGCGCAGCGTGACGCGCACGCCGCCCTCGGCATCAGCGGCTTCGTGCAGGTCCAACTGCGCGCGGCCGCCGTACAGCGTGGCCAGCCGTTCGCCCGCCTGGGCCAGGCCGAAGTGGCTGCCGTCGGCGTGGGCCGACGAGCTTGCCGCAGCGGCCAGGCCGATGCCGGTGTCGCGCACGGTCAGCACCAGCGTGTCGGCCTCGCGGCGCGCGCTGACCTCGACCCGACCGCCCTGCACCTGGGGCTCCAGGCCGTGCTTGATGGCGTTTTCCACCAGCGGCTGCAGCAGCAGCGGCGGCACCGGCAGCGTGCGCAGGGCCTCGGGCAGGTCCAGGCGCGTTTGCAAACGCGGGCCCATGCGCACGTCCATCAGCGCCAGGTAGTCGGCCACGCGCTCGAACTCGGTGGCCAGCGCGTGCTGCGGCAGGCGCGAGGCGTTCAGCGTGGCGCGCAGGAAGGCGATCAGGCGGTCCAGCATGGCCTGGGCGCGGGCCGGGTCCAGGCCGATCAGCACGCGCAGGTTGGCCAGGGTGTTGAACAGCATGTGCGGCTCGAGCTGGCTTTGCAGCAGGCGCAGTTGGTTCTCGGCCGCCTGGCGCTGCGCGGCTTCGGCCTCGGCGCGGGCGTGGGCCAGGCGTTCCATGCCGCTGATCACGACCACCGAAATTACTGTGGCCAGCACGCTGAACAGCAGCGTCAGGCGGGTGCTGGTGCTGTCGAGGTTGAACACGCTGGGCGAGCGGTAGCCGGTGATCTGGTCGGCCAACCACAGCCCGGCAGGCGGGCCCAGCAGGGCCGCGCCGATTGCGCCCGGCACCACGCCGCGCCAGCCCGATGCGCCGCCGTCTACCGCCTGAGCCAGCGGCAGGCCGCGGGCGCTGCGCAGGCGGTCGGTGAGCCAGCCCGTGGCCAGCATGGCCCCGAACACGACGAGCGTGCAGGCGGTGCCGATGCACAGGCTGTAGATGAGCTTGACGCCGAAGCCGCGGCGGTCGATGGCCGTGAGGATGAGCGCGATGACCAGGCACAGCGTGGCGACGATCAACACCGTGCGCAGCGCGCGCTGCTTCAGCCGCTGCAGCGCCGCGGCCAAGGCGGTGGGGGCGAGTCCGGCGTCGGTATCCGCAAGGGCTGGGTTCATGTGCACGATTGTCGGCGCCGACCCTGGCGACGGCGACCAGCCTGCGACCAAACGCCGCCGGTGGTCGCGAGGTGTCAGCTCGACAGCGCCGCGCGTAGGGCCTCGACCCGGGTGCGGTTGGCGTTGAAGTCACCCTTGCCCAGGCGCGACGCCGAGCGCACCTGCACCACGCCCGCGGCGGGGTCGAACCAAAATTCCACGTCGTCGGTGTACTTCATGACCCGGGTCGTGAACTCGGCATGGATGTAGTCGCGCTCGGACTTGACCACCACGGCGCCGGGCATGCTGGCCACGATGTTGCGGATGCGCGCCAGCGTGGCCGCACCGTCGCCGCGCAAGGCCAGCGGCGCGATGCTGGCGTAGGCCATCTGCCGGTGGCCGGGCCACAGCGCGGCCTGGCTGCTCACGCTGTTGGGCGTTTTCGATGGCGCCTTGAGGCGGCCGTCACCAACGCCCAGGTCCTCGGGCGGCTTGCCGCGCAGAAAACCGAACTGGCCGGCCAGCACGGCCAGCAATGTCAGCGCCAGGAAGGTCAGGGCCAGCCACTTCAGGATCGTCAGCGCCATGAAAATGCCCTTTGCAGTGGGGTCGTTGTCAGCGTCGGCGGCTGCCGCCCAGCAAGGAGCCCAGCACGCCGCGGATGATCTCGCGCCCCACGGCAGAGCCTATGCTGCGCACGGCCGAGGCAGCCGCCTTTTCGGCCAGCCCCTCGCGGCGACCGCCGCGCGGGCCGGTGCTGCCGAAGATGGCGTCTTTCAGGCCGCCCATCAGGCCGCCACCGGCGTCGGCTGCCGGCGCGCCCGGGCCCTGGGCCAGGCCCGGCAGACCGGGCCGGCCGGGTGCCGCGCCCGGCGCCGCGCCAGGGCCGCTGGTCGCGCCGGCGGCGCCCTTGATTTTTTCGTAAGCCGACTCGCGGTCGAGCAGCTTTTCGTAGGTGCCTGCCACCAGCGAGCCGGCAATGAGCGCCTTGCGCTGCTCGGGCGTGATGGGGCCGATCTGGCTGCCCGGCGGCAACACGTAGACGCGCTCGGTGATGCTGGGCCGGCCCTTGGCGTCGAGAAAGCTCACCAGCGCCTCGCCCACGGCCAGCTCGGTGATGGCGGTGGCCATGTCGCCGATCGTCGGGTTGGCGCGCATGGTCTCGGCCGCGGCCTTCACGGCCTTCTGGTCGCGCGGGGTGAAGGCACGCAAGGCATGCTGCACGCGGTTGCCCAGCTGGGCCAGCACGGTGTCGGGCACGTCCAGCGGGTTCTGCGTCACGAAGTACACGCCCACGCCCTTGCTGCGCACCAGGCGCACGACGAGTTCGATGCGCTCGGTCAGCGCGGCGGGCGCGTCCTTGAACAGCAGGTGCGCTTCGTCGAAGAAGAACACCAGCTTGGGCTTGTCCAGGTCGCCGACCTCGGGCAGCAGCTCGAACAGCTCCGACAGCATCCACAGCAAAAACGTGGCGTACAGGCGCGGCGCGTTCATCAGCTGGTCGGCGGCCAGGATGTTGATCACGCCCTTGCCGTCCACCGTCTGCATGAAGTCGGCGATCGACAGCATGGGTTCGCCGAAGAATTTGTCGCCGCCCTGGCTTTCGATCTGCAGCAGGCCA
>JANOLY010000038.1:0-7818 GCA_031420055.1 Burkholderiales bacterium
GGCGCGGCCGCAAGAGCCAGCGCATCCTCAAGCGTTTGTCCGGCGTGCTGGAAGAAACGCAGAATCCGGGCAGGCTGTTCACCGTGAGCGGCTTGCGCAAATTGATCTTTGAATGAACCAAGAGCGGAGTACTCGCATGAACAGTTCGGCTGCAAACCTCGGGACAGTTAAATGTCTGTCCTTCTTGACCGCACTTCTCGCCGGTTGTGGCGGCGGTGGTGGTGATGCGGGCTCTCCAGCGCCGCCGCCGCCGCCCGCACCAGCGGCCTGCGTCGCCTCGCCCCCGCCGCCAGCGCCTGCGCCTGGCGCCAATCCGCCGCAAGTTCGGCTCACGATGAGCAATGGCGCCGGTGTCAGCGGAGACGTGGTGTTGACCTTGAACCCGGCTCAGGCACCGGTAACCACCGCCAACTTCCTGAGTTATGTCAATGCCGGGTTCTACAACTGCACGGTGTTCCACCGACATTCAAGGGATTTCGTGATGCAGGGGGGCGGATTCGCCGGGCCTGTGACCTCGACTACTGCTTTCTCGGCGCTGAAGGCTACGAATCCGCCAATCGCGCTTGAAGTGGGCCGAGGGCTCTCCAATGTGAGATTGACCGTGGCCATGGCGCGAACCGATCTGAACACTGCGACCTCCCAGTTCTTCATCAACCTGGTCGACAACGTTTTTCTGGACACCAGTGCTGGCGGCTATGCGGTTTTCGGCAGCGTGACGGCCGGCGCCGATGTGGTGACGGCGATGCGAGCGGCACCTTGCACGTCGTCGATCGTGTCCGGTAGCGACTGCCTGCCGGTGCCAAACATTACCATCACCTCGGCCGTGCAGACGCGCTGACCGGGCACCCGCCAGGCGTCCGCCCATGTGCCAGCTCCTGGGCATGAACGCCAACACGCCGACCGACGTGGTGTTCAGCTTCACCGGCCTGGCCGCGCGGGCCGAAGAGCACAAGGACGGCTTCGGCATCGCGTTTTTCGAAGACCGCGGCCTGCGCCACTTCATCGACCGCGACGGCGCGCGCAGCTCGCCCGTGGCGCAAATGGTGCAGCGCTACCCGATCCGCAGCGAGGTTGTCATCGCCCACATCCGCAAGGCCACGGTGGGCGCCGTTGCCTTGCAGAACTGCCACCCTTTCGTGCGCGAACTGTGGGGCCGCTACTGGGTGTTTGCGCACAACGGCGACCTGCAAGTCGGCGCCGGCGGCTTCCGCCCGCGCCTGCATGGCGCCTTCAGGCCCGTGGGCGACACCGACAGCGAACTGGCGTTCTGCTGGCTGATGCAAGAACTGGCCAAAGCCCATGCCAGCGTGCCAGGCATCGATGAGCTCACGCACACCCTGCGTGAACTGCTGCCCGTGCCAGCCGCGCATGGCAGCTTCAACGTGCTGCTGTCCAACGGCCAGGCGCTGTGGGCCCATGGCAGCACGCGGCTGTATTCGGTGGAACGCCAGCACCCCTTCACCGCCGCCACGCTGGCCGACGAAGACTTGAGCGTGAACTTCGCCGAGCACACCACGCCCAACGACCGCGTGGCCGTGGTCGCCACCGAGCCGCTCACCGCCAACGAAACCTGGCTGCCCTTTGCGCCCGGCGAGCTGCGCGTGTTCCGCCACGGCCGGCAGTTGCGCCCGCACCCGAACCCGCACCCGCCCCGGGCCGGCGCCGCCAGCCATCCCCCGCATTGATCGTTCATGCGCGGCGCCGGGCCGTGTCTCTACGAAGGCCAGATGCACCTGAGTCTGCGCAACCGCTCCGAAACACTGCCGGTGTCGCGGCATTTTCAGGGTCTTTTCAAGGGCCAGTGAGGGCCGCCGCAGTGACAGGCGCGGGCACAATGGGCCGGTCCCAGCCACCGCTTGAACCTGCCGTCATGTCAGCGATTCCCGTCCCGCGTTTCGATCAGTTCTACCGTCACGACGAACTCACCCGCCTGCTTCACGACTACGCCGCCGCCGCCCCCAACCTGGTCAGCCTGAGATCGCTGGGCAAGAGCTGGGAGGGCCGCGACATCTGGCTGCTGACCCTCACCAACCAGGCCACGGGCCCGGACACCGACAAGCCCGCGTTCTGGGTCGACGGCAACATCCACGCCGCCGAGCTCACCGCGTGCACCGCCTGCCTGTACTGGCTGCATGCGTTGGTGACGGGGCACGACAGCGACCCGCAAGTGCGCGAACTGCTCAACACCCGTGTTGTCTACATGGTGCCGCGCCTGAACCCCGACGGCGCCGAGCTGGCGCTGGCCGACAAGCCGCGCCACATCCGCAGCTCGACCCGGCCCTACCCCTTTGACGAAGAGCCGGTGGATGGCCTGGATGTGGAGGACGTGGACGGCGATGGCCGTGAGCTGAGCATGCGCATCCCCGACCCGCACGGCACCTACAAGAGGCACGCTGCCGAGCCGCGCCTGATGGTGCCACGCGAGCCGGGCGAGTTCGGTGGCGAGTACTACCGCGTCATCCCCGAAGGCAGCCTGCGCAACTACGACGGCCTGAAGATCAGCGCCAACCCCGACTGCGAAGGCCTGGACCTGAACCGCAACTTCCCCGGCCACTGGCGGCAGGAATTCGAGCAGGCCGGCGCCGGCCCCTACCCTACCAGCGAGCCCGAGGTGCGGGCCATGGTGGACTTCATCACGCGCCACCCCAACATCGGCGCGGCGGTGAGCTTCCACACCCACAGCGGCGTCATCCTGCGGCCCATGGGCACGCAAAGCGATGACGACATGACGCCTGAAGATCTGTGGATCTACAAGCGGCTGTCAGAGTCCGGCGCCAAGCTCACGGGCTACCCGGCCATCAGCATCTGGCACGACTTCAAGTACCACCCCAAGAAACACATCTCCGGCACGCAGGACTGGATCTACGAGCACCTGGGCGCGCTGTTTTGGACGGTGGAGATCTGGGCCCCGAACAAGGAAGCCGGCATCACCGACTACAAGTGGATCGACTGGTACCGCGACCACCCGCCCGAAGACGACATCAAGCTGCTGAAGTGGAGCGACGAGCAGTGCCAGGGCCAGGCGCACGTGGCCTGGTACCCGTTTCGCCACCCCCAGCTGGGCATGGTGGAGCTGGGCGGCTGGGACAAGATGAACTTCTGGCGCAACCCGCCGCCACACTTGCGTGAACGCGAGGCCGCGCGCTTTCCGGCGTGGCTGATGCAGATCGGCCTGTCGCTGCCCAAGCTGGAAGTGCTGCGCGCCGAAGTTCGGGCCCTGGGCACGGACACCTGGCGCGTGCGCTTTGCCGTGGCCAACAGCGGCTACTTGCCGGCCTACGTGACGCAGCGCGCGCTGGAACGCAAGACCGCGCGCGGCACGGTGTTCCAGATTCACCTGCCGCCCGGTGTCAGCCTGGTCAGCGGCCGCGAACGCGTGGTCGGTGCCCACCTTGAAGGCCATGGCCCCAAGACCACCCTGCACGCCTTCTTGCCCAACCGCGACGCGACCGGCGACCGCGCGGTGGTCGAGTGGGTGGTGCGCGGCGCGCGCGGCACGGCGCTGGCGCTGTCGGCCACCGCCGACCGCGCCGGCACGGTGCGCACCGACGTCACGCTCGATTGAACTCGCCAGCAAGGGCTACAGGCATGCACGGACCGGCCGACAACTTCTCGACGCTGTTCAACTTCCTGCCGCTGGGCGCTTACCGGACCTCGCCCGCCGGTCAGCAACTGCTCGCCAACCCGGCACTCGTGCGCTTGAACGGCTTTGCCGACGAGGCCGAACAGATCGCTGCCGTGAACAACATCGCCGGCAGCTGGTACGTTGACCCCAGCCGCCGCCAAGCCTTCATGGAGGCCATGGAACGGGATGGCCGGGTCGTCGCTTTCGAATCCGAGGTCTACCGCTACAAGTCGCGCGAACGCTTCTGGATCAGCGAAAACGCCCACCTCGTCCGCGACAGCCAGGGAGCAGCGCTGTACTGCGAAGGCACTGTGGAAGACATCACCGCGCGCGTGCTCGAGCGCCAGGCGCTGCAGCAAAGCCGCGAGCAGTTGCGCCAGATCATGGCGCTGATTCCCGGCATGGTCTACCGCGTCGAAGTGCTCCAGGACGACGAGCGCCGCGCCACCTATGTCAGCCCTGGCGTGCGTGACCTGCTGGGCGTGGAGCCCGAAACAGTGCTGGCCGACAGCGGCTTGATGATCCGCATGCGCCACCCCGACGACCAGACCCGCGTGCGCGAACAGTCGCGCCGGGCCAGCGAGGGCGGGCAGCCACTGGAAACCGAGCTGCGCATGCTGCTGTCCGACGGCAGCGCCAAGTGGGTTCAGGTCATCAGCGCACCGGCACCGGCCGAGGACGGGCGGACGGTGCGCGTGGGCATCGTGCTGGACATCACCGCGCGCAAACAGGCCGAGCAGGCCCTGCGTGACAACGGCGCGCTGTGGAAGCGCGCGCTCGACAGCAGCGGCGACGGTGTCTGGGACTGGCACATAGGCAGCGGTGCCGAGACTTTCTCGCCCGCGCTGCTGGCGCTGTACGGCTACAGCCCAGGTGAGCTCGACGAGCGTCCGCAAACGCTGGACGGCATCACCCACCCCGACGACGTGCCGGCGATGCTGCAGGCGCGTCAGGCGCACCTGGCGGGCCAGACGCCGCGCTACGTCAACGAACACCGCATGCGCTCCAAGGACGGCAGCTGGAAGTGGATTCTTTCGCGCGGCATCGTCATCGCGCGCGACGCCGCGGGCGCGCCGCTGCGCATGATCGGCACCCACACCGACATCACCAGCGCCAAGCGGGCCGACGAACTGCGCTTTGAGCGCGACCGCGCCGCCGCGGCCGACCTGGCCAAATCGCAGTTCCTCTCGCGCGTCAGCCACGAGCTGCGCACGCCGCTCAACGCCATCCTGGGCTTCTCGCAACTGCTGGAGATCGACACCCCCATTGGCGAACGACAGCGCGAATGGGTGCGCCAGATGCTGCACAGCGGGCGCCACCTGCTGGGACTGGTGGACGACATCCTGGACCTGTCCAGCGCGCAAACCGGGCAGCTGCCCATGAACATCGAATCACAGCCGCTGCGCCCCATGGTCGAAGAGGTCTGTGCGATGTTCGACCTGCCCGCCCGCGAGTCGCAATTGAGCCTGGTCGACGAGATTGCCCAGGGTGACGAGCTGGTCGTTCGCGCCGACCGCAAGCGCCTGAAGCAGGTGCTGAGCAACCTGTTGTCCAACGCCATCAAGTACAACCGTGCAGGCGGCTGGGTGCGCATCGGCGCGCGGCGCGACGGCGAGCAACTGGCCATCACCGTGGCCGACAACGGCCCGGGCCTGAGCGCCGAACAGCAAGCCCGTTTGTTCCAGCCCTTCGAACGCCTGGGCGCACAACGCGGCAGCGTGGCCGGCAGCGGGCTGGGCCTGGCACTGGCGCGGCAACTGGCCGAGGCCATGGGCGGCACGGTGTCGGTGCACAGCACGCCGGGCGCGGGTGCTGCGTTCGAATTGAGGTTGCCGCTGGGTTGAGGCCGCCGGCCCTCAGCGCCGCTCGAACTTGAACACCGCCATGCTCGCCCGCAGGTTGGGCCAACGCCGCACCACGGCACCGGCTTGCAGGCCGAAGCTGTCGGTGACGGCCAGGCCCGTCTTGCGCGCCAGCACCTCGAAGTCGGCAAAGGTGCCCACACGGATGTTGGGCGTGTCGTACCACTGGTAGGGCAGCGCGCGCGTCACCGGCATGCGCCCGGCCAACACGTGCAGGCGGTTGGCCCAGTGCGCGAAGTTGGGGAAGCTGACGATGCCGATGCGGCCCACACGCGCCGTCTCGCGCAGCATGTGTTCGGTGCGGCGCAGGTGCTGCAAGGTGTCGAGCTGCAGCACCACGTCGAAGCTGCTGTCGTCGAACAGCGCCAGGCCGTCTTCCAGGTTCAGCTGGATGGCGTTCACGCCGCGCTGCACGCAGGCGCGCAGGTTGGCGTCGTCGAACTCGATGCCGTAGCCGCTGCAGCCCTTGTGCCGCTGCAAGTGCGCCAGCAACTCGCCGTTGCCGCAGCCCAGGTCGAGCACGCGGCTGCCCGCGGGCACCAGGTCGGCAATGACTTCCAGGTCGCGGCGCTCGCTCACGGCGACACCTCGGCCGCCACCTCGGCCGCCACACGATCGAAGTACGCACGCATCACGCCGTGGTAGCGCAGGTCGTCGAGCAAAAACGCGTCGTGACCCTGCGGTGCGTCGATCTCGGCATAGCTCACGTCAACGCGGTTGTCGACCAGCGCCTTGACGATCTCGCGCGAGCGTTCGGGCAAGAAGCGCCAGTCGGTGGTGAAGCTGACGAGCAGGAACTTCTGCGCCCGCGCCACGGCAAAGGCGCGCGCCAGGTCGCCGCCGTGCTCGCGGGCCGGGTCGAAGTAGTCCAGCGCGCGGGTGATCAGCAAATACGTGTTGGCGTCGAAGTACTCGCTGAACTTGTCACCCTGGTGGCGCAGGTAGCTTTCGACCTGGAACTCGATGTCTTGGGTGCTGTAGCTGAGCTCGGCCGCGCGCAGGTCGCGGCCGAACTTGGCCTCCATCGCGTCATTGGCCAGGTAGGTGATGTGGCCGATCATGCGCGCCACGCGCAGGCCGCGCTTGGGCACCACGCCGTGGGCGTAGAAGTGGCCGCCGTGGAAGTCGGGGTCGGTGACGATGGCGCGCCGCGCCACTTCATTGAACGCGATGTTCTGCGCCGACAGGCTGGGTGCCGTGGCCACCGCCACGATGTGGCGCACCGCCCGCGGATGGCGCAGCGCCCAGGCCAGTGCCTGCATGCCGCCCAGGCTGCCGCCCAGCACGGCGGCCAGCTGTGTGATGCCCAACTGCGCGATGAGCCGGGCCTGGGCGTCGACCCAGTCCTCCACCGTCATCACCGGAAAATCCGCGCCATACACGCGGCCGGTGGCCGGGTTGACATGCATCGGCCCGGTCGAGCCAAAACACGAGCCCGGGTTGTTGACGCCGATGACGAAGAAGCGGTTGGTGTCCAGCGGCTTGCCCGGCCCCACCAGGTTGTCCCACCAGCCCAGGCTGCCGTCGGGCGCGCTGCCGGCCACATGGTGGCTGGCATTCAATGCGTGGCACACCAACACGGCGTTGCTGGCTTGCGCGTTCAGCGTGCCGTACGTCTCATAGCGCAAGGTGTAGTTGGCCAGTGCAGCGCCGCTGCGCAGTGGCAGCGGCTGGACGAAATCCATGTGCTGGGGGGTGACTGGTCCGATCGAGGGCATCGAGGAATTATGCTGGGGCCATGGCACACACCCCACCCTGGTTCGACGGCTTCGAGGCGCGCGACTTCGATCTTGATGCCACGCGCATCCATGCCCGCACAGGCGGCACGCCGGGCGCGCCGGCGCTGCTGCTGCTGCACGGCTTCCCGCAGACGCATGCCATGTGGCAGCGCGTGGCGCAGCAGTTGGCGCCGCACTTCGCGCTGGTGCTGGCCGACCTGCGCGGCTATGGCGATTCCGCCAAGCAGGCGGGCGTCCCCGACCACGCCAACTACAGCAAGCGCGCGATGGCGCTGGACATGGCGCAGCTGATGTCCGCGCTGGGCCACACGCGCTACGGCGTGTGCGGCCACGACCGCGGTGGCCGCGTGGCGCACCGGCTGGCGCTGGACCACCCGGGCGCCGTCAGCCGCCTGGCCGTGATCGACATCGCGCCCACGCTGGACATGTACAACGCCACCGACCTGCGTTTTGCCAGCGCCTACTACCACTGGTTCCACCTCATCCAGCCCGCGCCCTTGGCGGAGCTGATGATCCAAGGCTGCTGGCAGACCTATCTGCACACCAAGCTGGGCCGCTGGGGCGCCGCCGGCTTGGCCCACCTGGAGCCCCA
>JANOLY010000039.1:0-3588 GCA_031420055.1 Burkholderiales bacterium
TACAAACTCGAAGGCGCTGAAACCGACTTCATGGCCTTGCGCGAGAACATGATCGCGCTCCCCTCCTCACAGGACAGCGACTACCGGCGCGCGCTCTTCCTTGGCACGACCGGGGCGGGCAAGACGACAACGCTGCGCCAGCTGATCGGCACCGACCCCGTCAAGGAGCGCTTTCCGTCAACCTCGACCGCGAAGACCACGGTCCATGAGACGGAAGTCGTCAGACAGCCTGATGGATGAGATCGAGGAGCGGTTTGCGCTGCTCGGCGATGGCAAGCTGCAGAAGACCAAAGTGGGCTGGCCCCTAAGCTGGAGCTGGGAGACAACGGATCGCGAGGCATTCATCAAGGCACTGACGCGGTTCTCGTCGAACTACGCGCCGCTCTTTGGGACGTTGCTCTCGCCGCTGGTGAATGGTGTGCGCGTCAGCGGCGCCTTCAAGCCGACATGGCCCGGTGAGGTTCCCAAGCTCGTCCTGCTCGATGGCGAAGGGCTGGGCCACACGCCCCGCTCGATGTCAACGATATCCACAACCCTTTCACGGCGCATCGATATGGTCGATGCCGTCGTGCTGGTGGACAACGCAACCCAGCCCATGCAGGCAGCCCCGGTCGCCGCCATGAAGGAGCTGGTGGCCTCGGGAAACGCTGCCAAGCTGATCTTCGCGTTCACGCACTTCGATCAAGTGGGTGGCGACAACCTGCCGACGGCAGCCGCAAAAGCCCACCACGTACTGGCTTCGGCTGAGAACGTCCTTGCTGCCATCGGCGAAGACCTGGGGCCATTTGCCGAGCGCGCGCTGCGCGCGCGCCTTACCCACTCGCGCGTCTTCCTCGCCAAGCTCGACAGCAAGCTTGAAGATACGCCTGAAGGGCAACGCACCGCAAAGCAGCTCACCAAGCTCCTGGACATGATCAAGGGCATCGTCGAGCGTCCGACGCCTGCCGATTCGCGTCCGGTCTACGACCGCATGAATCTCGTGCTTGCGGTGGAGCGCGCCACGGAAAGCTTCCATAGTGGCTGGCGTCCGCGTCTGGGCCTGAGCGTCAAGGCGGGTCTCGACAAGGAACACTGGACGCGCGTCAAGGCGCTCAGCCGCAGGCTGGCGACCGGTATCGCCGACGAGTACGACTCCCTCCGGCCCGTTGCTGATCTGAAGCAGCAGCTTCAGCAGCGTCTCTACGTCTTGCTCCAGAACCCCGTCGCATGGAATGGGCTGGAGCCGAGCGACGACGACAAGCAGCACATCTTCGACGCCATTGCCGAAGACCTGAGCCGTCGTCTGATCGACTTGGCGTCGCGCCGTTTGCGAACGGAGAGACAAAGCGAGTGGCGAAACGCTTTCGACGAAGCCGGAACGGGATCAACCTTCAGACGCGCGCGCTTGATCGCCGACGGCATCTATGAGCGCGCAGCGCCTGTACCCGACGTAACGCCCTCGCCGGACCGCAACGCCTTCCTTGAAGACGTTGCGAGCGCTACACGGGCAGCCGTCGAGGCGGTGGGGGCCACATTGCGATAGTCCCCGATCGGGCGATCAGGGGCGCTGATCATGCTGATGATCTGGAGTTGGAGTTGGACTGAATCGGCCTTGAGGATGGCCTGCTTCTCCAGCAGTCGAACGATCCGGGGATCGTGTCCCTGCTCAGCCCTGCCATTGAGGCGCAGCGTTTCAGCACGGGCCTCCTTCAATGACATTGCGGGGTAGGACCCGATGTCCAGCCGGTGCTGACGCCCGTCGTAGCGGAAGCGAATCTGGAAGGTGATCTTGCCTTTCGGCGTGATACGTGCGGCGAACCCGTCGCGGTCGGTGCGCTCATCCAGCGCCGCGCGCTCCCTGCCGTCGTTGGTCCTGAGCCAGGTGTCCGGGAGTGCCATGCTGCCTCGGTGAGTACATAGCCCCAACACAGGCCCCGGGTAGGCGGTTTATGTACTCAGCGATGTACTCATTCCTCGTGTCTGGGCCTGTCGCAGGGTGACTCTACCTGACCCAGAGGTATCGCCGCTTCCACTATGAAAGGAGCGACGGACCGGGGATAAGTGTCACGGGTTGACCTAGCCTGACATGGACGCTGTGATGGGGGTGGCTGATGATGGCGAAGGTGCGGCGGCGGCGGACTTCGGTGCGCAAGCGCTCGGGCGTGGCGGCGGACATGGCGTCTCAGGTAGAGCAAACCTTCGATTATCCCGCCCTGGCCCGGCCGCGGCCGGGGTGTTCACTCTTCGAGCAGCGACCTCAGCATCCACGCCGTTTGCTCGTGCACCGTCAGGCGTTGCGTCAGCAAGTCCGCGGTGGGCTCGTCGCCGGCCTGGTCGGCCAGCGGGAAGATGCTGCGCGCCGTGCGTGCCACGGCCTCATGGCCTTCGACAAGGATGCGCACCATCTCCAGCGCCTTGGGCGGCGTGCTGGGCGCGTCCTTGATGCTGGCCAGCGCGCCGAACTGTGCGTAGCTGCCCGGTGCCGGGTGGCCCAGGCTGCGGATGCGCTCGGCGATGGGGTCCACGGCGGTCCACAGCTCGGTGTACTGCGCCATGAACATGGTGTGCAGGGTGTTGAACATCGGCCCCGTCACGTTCCAGTGGAAGTTGTGCGTGGTGAGGTACAGCGTGTAGGTGTCGGCCAGCAGCCGCGCCAGGCCGCCAGCAATGGCGCCGCGGTCTTTTTCGCTGATACCGATGTTGATGGTCGTGCGGGTGGCGCTGGCTTTCTTGCTCTTGCTCATAGGGGCTCCAGGTGTGCTGCGGTGGACCAGAACTCTAGGCACCGCATGGGGTGGGAGCAAGCCAATTGCTTCAAATCCCGAGATAGCCTGAACCCATCAAGACAAACGCTTCACCCCCGGCAGTGCACAGGCGTAGATGCAGTTGCGCAGCGCCGCGATGGCCTCGTAGCGCGGAAAGCTGCGGCGCCAGGCCAGCACCACGCGGCGTGTGGGCGCGGGCGGCGCGAACTTGATGTAGCGGATGTGCGGCTGCGGCTCTTTGGGCACGCTCAAGCCCGGCACCACCGTCACGCCCATGCCCGAGGCCACCATGTACTTGATGGTCTCCAGGCTGCTGCCCTCGAAGCTCTTGCGGATGCCCTCGCTGTCGTTTCCAAGTCGGCTGGCGAACCGCGCGTACTCGGGGCAGACCTCGAGCACGTGGTCGCGAAAGCAGTGGCCGGTGCCCAGCAGCAGCATGGTTTCTTGCTTCAGCTCTTCGGCAGTGATGCTCTTGCGCTTGGCCAGCGCGTGGCCGGTGGGCACGGCGGCCAGGAAGGGCTCGTCATAGAGCGGCGCGATGGCCAGGCCGGTGTCGGGGAAGGGCTCGGCCATGATGGCGCAGTCCAGTTCACCAGCGCGCAGCATGTCCAGCAGCTTGGCGGTGAAGTTTTCCTGCAGCATCAGCGGCATCTGCGGCACGCGCTCGATGGCCTGGCGCACCAGGTCGGGCAGCAGGTAGGGTCCGATGGTGTAGATGATGCCCAGCCGCAGCGGGCCGCAGACGGGGTCCCTGCCCAGCTTGGCCGTTTCCTTGATGGCCGCGGCCTGCTCGATGACTTGCTGCGCCTGGCGCACGATCTGCTCGCCCAGCGGCGTCACGCTG
>JANOLY010000040.1:0-2118 GCA_031420055.1 Burkholderiales bacterium
GCAGGAAGTACAGCCAGTGCCACAGCGGCGGCAACACGTCGCCCGGCTGCACTGGCGCGGCGGGGTGGTCCAGCGTGACGGCAAGCGCTGCCACGGGCGTGGGTCCCAGGGTGTCTTGCACCGTTTCACTGCGGCCCACCCAGGCTGCGAGGTCGTTCATGGCGGTTGGTCCTTTCACCTGAAATCGTCAGGACGCTGTCAAAGACTTCTGGCGTGCGCCACTTCCAAGCCGCCCGGTTCTCTGCAACGCACCGTGTTTTGTTGGTCAGATTCTGTACGTCGCGATCAGAACAGTTCAGAAATCTCTCAAGGAATTGAGCCGCGCACCGAAAAACGAGTCGTCACGAGTTGATTGGCGCATCTGGCCGAAGGATCAACCCCCTTGACTGTTGGCCTGGTCACACACGCGATGGCGTGAGTGGGCCCAACAAATACACAATTCCTTGGACCTCCCATGAAACTCGCCAACCTGAAAATCGGCCAGCGCCTGGCCCTGGCATTTGGCGTGACGGTGCTGCTGTCGCTGGCCTCGTCCGGCCTGGCGCTGCGTGAGCTGGCCGCGATCGAGCACAACCTGGACGACATCGTTGGCGACAACAACGTCAAGCTCAAGCTCAGCAACGACATGTCGGAGGCGGTGCACGTCACCGCACGCGTGATACGCACAACACTGCTGCTGCAAGACAAGGCCGACATCGCGGCCGAAGAAGCCAAGATCGCCGCGGCGCGAAAACAGTACGACCTGGCCTGGAAGACGCTGCAGAAGCTCCCGCCCAGCCCCGCGGGCCAGGTGATCCGCGCCAAGATCGCCGCCGCCGCCGATGCTGCAGGCACCGCGAACGACCAGGTGGTGGAACTCGCCCGCGCCGGGGCCGATGCACAGGGCACTGCACTGCTGCTGAAGCAAGCCGGCCCAGCCACCCAGAAGTGGCAGGATGCGTTGGACGAGCACATCGTGCTCCAGGAGGCCGCCACCAAGAAGCAGCACGAGGCGGCAACGACCGACTACGACAAGGCCAGGGCGATCCTGATCGGAGCCGGCTGCCTGAGCGTGGCGCTGGCTCTGCTGCTGGGTTGGCTCCTCACGCGGTCCATCACGGCGCCCTTGCAACGTGCTACCGCCGCGGCCACCAGCGTGTCCCAGGGCGACCTGACGGTGGCGCTCGGCGCCGCGGGCAAGGACGAGATCGGCCAGCTGCTGGGCGCACTGGCCGCGATGCGCGATAACTTGACGCACATCGTCGGCGGGGTTCGCCAGAACGCGGAAGGCGTGGCGACGGCGTCTGCGCAGATCGCCCAGGGCAACAACGACCTGTCTGGCCGCACCGAACAGCAGGCCAGCGCCTTGCAGCAAACGGCAGCCTCGATGGAGCAGCTCAACGCCACCGTCAAGCAAAACGCCGACAACGCCAAGCAGGCCAATCAGCTCGCACTGGGGGCCACGTCCGTGGCCATCAAGGGCGGTGAGGTCGTCGCCCAGGTGGTCGACACCATGAAGGGCATCAACGAGAGCAGCAAGCGCATCGCCGACATCATCAGCGTGATCGACGGCATCGCCTTCCAGACCAACATCCTGGCCCTCAACGCGGCCGTGGAAGCGGCGCGGGCCGGCGAGCAAGGGCGCGGCTTTGCGGTCGTGGCCAGCGAGGTGCGCAGCCTGGCGCAACGCAGCGCCGCCGCTGCCAAGGAGATCAAGGGCCTGATCGGCACCAGCGTCGAGCGCGTTGGGCAGGGCAGCGCGCTGGTCGACAAGGCCGGGGTGACGATGACCGAGATCGTCAGCTCGATCAAGCGTGTCACCGACATCATGAGCGAGATCAGCGCGGCCAGCTCCGAGCAAAGCACCGGCGTGGCCCAGATCGGCGAGGCCGTCACGCAGATGGACCAGGCGACACAGCAAAACGCCGCGCTGGTGGAGGAAAGCGCCGCCGCTGCGGAGAGCCTGAGACAGCAGGCCCAGCAACTCGTGCAGGCCGTGGCGGTGTTCAAGCTCGGTCAGGCGCAGGCCTGACAGGCGGTATCTGCCGCCTGCGCCTGGCGTCAGCAACCAAGCCAGGGCGGCGGCCGCGTCCCAGGCAGCGTCACGACGTTGTTCTGGCGGCAGCGCCAGCAACAGCC
>JANOLY010000041.1:0-2657 GCA_031420055.1 Burkholderiales bacterium
TCACGCGCTGGCGCTGGCCACCCGAGAGCTGGTGCGGGTAGTCGTCGATGCGCCGTTGTGGCTCCGGGATACGCACCAGGTCCAGCAGCTCCACGGCGCGCGCACGCGCAGCCTTTGTCGACAGGCCCTGGTGCAGACGCAGCGATTCGCCGATCTGGTGGCCGACAGCGTAGACCGGGTTCAGCGAGCTCATCGGCTCCTGGAAGATCATGGAGATGTCGCGCCCGCGCATCTGTTGCAGCGCCGCAGGTGGCAGTTGCAGGATGTCCCGGCCCTCCAGCAGCACCCGGCCCTGGACGCGCGCGTTACCGGCCAGCAGGCGCAGCAGCGCGAGCGCAGTGGTGGACTTGCCGCAGCCAGACTCCCCCACCAATGCCACGGTCTCGCTGCGGCGCAGCTGCAGGTTCAGCTTGCGCACGGCGTGTAATTCGCCCTGCTCGCTGCGGAAGCGCACGTCGAGATCCTGGATGTCCAGCAGCACCGGATCGTTGCTCTCCATCATTGGCCCCGCAGACGCGGATTGAGCGCATCGTTCAGCCCGTCACCGACCAGGTTCAGCGAGAGCACCGTACCCACAATCGCCAGCCCGGGCAGGGCGCTCAGCGTCCAGGCAGTGCGCAGGTGCTCGCGCCCCTCGCCGATCATGCTGCCCCAGGACACCACGTTCGGGTCGCCCAGGCCGATGAAGGCCAGCGCGGATTCCATCAGGATGGCGGTGGCCACCAGCACCGACACCGATACGATCACCGGCGGCAACGCGTTGGGCAGGATTTCCTGCAGCATGATGCGTGCATCGCCAAAACCCTGGCTGCGCGCGGCCAGCACGAACTCGGCCTCGCGCAGCGTGCGGAACTCGGCGCGCACCAGCCGGGCGATCATCGGCCAGGAGGCCAGACCGATGGCCAGCACGATCACCGTCACCTTGGGTTGCCCGATGGACACAATCACAATCACCAGCAGAAAGGCCGGCACGGTCTGCACCAGCTCGGTCAGGCGCACCAGAACATCGTCCACGAGGCCGCCAAAGTAGCCGCCCACGGCGCCCACCAGGACGCCGATCAGCAGACTCAGAATGGCCGCGACGACACCCACCACCAGCGACACCTTGGCGCCATGGACCAAGCCGGCCGCCACGTTACGGCCCAGGGAGTCGCTGCCCAGGAAGAACGTGCGGTCCTGTAGCGGTGGCAGCAAGGGGCGGGCCACCATGTCCATCGGGTCGCCGGGGAACAACACGCCAGACAACAGGGCCAGCACGGCGATGGCCACCAGCAGCATGCCGCCTGCCAGCGCGGCCGGGTTGCGCAGCATGGCACGCGCAGCGCCCTGGGAATGAAAAAATGTCGCCATCGGGCAGTGCAACGGAAACGGTTCAGCGCTGCTGGATGCGCGGGTCTAGGCGACCATGCAGCGCGTCCACCAGGACGTTGGCCACGATGACCAGGACCGAAGAGATCAGCAGGATGCCCAGCAACACGTTGTAGTCACGCGACTGCACCGACTCCATGGCCAGCCGACCCAGGCCGGGCCAGCTGAACACCGACTCGATGACCACCGAGCCGCCCAGCAGCGAACCGAGCTGCAGGCCGGCCACCGTGGTGACGGGGATCAGCGCATTGCGCAGCACGTGGCGCACCGACACCGCCAGCGGCGACAGGCCCTTGGCCACGGCGGTGCGCACGAAGTCGAGGTGGCTCACCTCCAGCATCGCCGCACGTGTCAGGCGGCCGAACAGCGCCACGAAGAAACCGGCCATGGCCACGGCAGGCAGTACCAGATAGCTGGCCACATCCCGCACATGGGCCCAGCCGGTGTGGCCGGCGCCGATGGTTTCATGGCCACCCGGCGGCAACCACCCGAGCTTCACTGCGAACAGCACGATCGCCATCAGGCCGAGCCAGAAGGCGGGCGTGGAGTACAACACCAGGGACAAGACCGACAACACGCGGTCCGGCCAGCGGCCGACCTGCGTGGCCATGATGGCACCGGCCAGCACGCCCACGGCCAGTGCCATGCCCAGCGCCGTGAGCATCAGCAACAAGGTGTTGCCCAACCGTGCGGCAATCAGGTCGAGCACCGGCTGGTTGTGCCGCGGCGACATGCCCAGGTCGAATTGAACCAGGTGTCCCAGGTAGGCCATCAGGCGCTCGAGCAGCGGCAGGTCCAGGCCGAACTGGCTGCGCAAACGGGCCATGGTTTCCGCCGTGGTGGAGCCGGCCTCGGCAGCCATCACGTCTGCGCCATCACCGGGTACCAGCTGCAGCAGCAAAAAATTGAGGACCACCACACCCAGCATGGTGGGCACCGCCTGCAGGGCGGTGCGGTGCCAGCGCTTCACTGCGCCAGGTACAGGTCGGCAAAACTGCCGCGAATGCCTTCGGCCGTCGGGGCGTAGTCACGCACTTTCTTGGCTGCCACCGTTATGTTGGGGTTGGCGCCAAACTCGATCGATGGTATGTCGGCGTAAACCTGCTGCTGGAAGGCGACAAAAAGCTGGCGCCGCTTCGTTTCGTCCACTTCGATGGCGGCTGCTTCGAGCAGGCGGTCGACCTCGGCATTCACATAGTGGGGCGCGTTGGAGAATGGCAGCCCGATCTTGAAGTTCTTGGACCAGAACACGCGTTGCACGCCCAGGGTTGGGTCGAACAGATTGAGCA
>JANOLY010000042.1:0-12093 GCA_031420055.1 Burkholderiales bacterium
CTGGCGCTGGGTTTCCATTTGCCCGCATCGGCGCAGGCCGGGGCCGCCGGCGCGGCCACGGAAGTCAACGCTTGGGTCCTGATTGAGCCTGACGACACCGTGGTGGTGCGCGTGGCGCGGGCCGAGATGGGCCAGGGCACCCACACCGGCCTGGCCATGCTGGTGGCCGAAGAGCTGGAATGCGACTGGGCGCGCGTGCGCGTGCAGCAAGTCACCCCGGGCCAGAACCTGGCGCGCAAGCGGGTGTGGCGCAACATGTCCACCGGCGGCAGCCGCGGCATTCGCGAGTCGCACGAATACGTGCGCCAGGGGGGTGCTGCGGCACGCATGATGCTCGTGCAGGCGGCTGCCAACGAATGGGGCGTGCCGGTGGGCGAACTCAGTGTCGACAAGGGCGTGGTCAGCCATGCTGCCAGCCAGCGGCGTTTGCGCTACGGCCAACTGGCCGGTGCGGCCGCCAAGTTGACACCGCCCGACGTGAAGACCGTGGTGCTGAAACACCCACGCGACTGGAAGATCGCCGGCAAGCCCACCAAGCGGCTGGACACCGCCGTGCGCGTGAATGGCGAAGTCCGCTACGGCATCGACACCACCTTGCCCGGCATGCGTTACGCGGCCATCCGCTCCTGCCCCGTGTTCGGCGGCAAGCTGGTCAGCTTTGATGCCAGCACCGTGGCCAAGCGCCGCGGTGTGCAAGGCGTGGTGCGCGTGGACGCGCGCAGCGTGGCCGTGGTGGCCGACAGCTGGTGGCGCGCCAAGAACGCGCTGGACCTCTTGCCCGTGGTGTGGGACGAAGGTGCCAACGCGACGGAGTCCAGCGCAGCCATTGCCGAGCGGCTGAAGGCCGGGCTCACGGCAACGCAAGACGTCTTTGCCGACACCGACATCGGCAATGCCAACCAGCAACTCGCGTCCGCGGCCAAGCGCGTCGAGGCGGTGTACTCCACGCCTTTTGTCTCGCATGCCTGCATGGAGCCCATGAACTGCATGGCGCGCGTGGGCGCCACGCGGGCCGAGGTCTGGGTGTCCAGCCAGAACGCCGAAGCCTCGCTGGCCGCGCTGGCCACAGAAACCGGCCTGCCGCTGGAGCAGTGCGAGGCCTACAACCCGCCGCTGGGCGGCGGCTTCGGGCGGCGCGGCGGCACGCAGGACTACGTGCGCCAGGCCGCGGCCATCGCCAAGCAGTTCCCTGATGTGCCGGTCAAGCTGATCTGGAGCCGTGAAGAAGACATGTCGCAAGACTTCTTCCGCCCCATCGGCCAGTGCCGGCTGCAAGCGGGCCTGAACGACAAGGGCGAGCTCGACAGCCTGGCCCTGCGCGTCAGCGGCCAGTCCATCAACGCGCTGCTGGCGCCGCACAACATCCAGAACGGCAAAGACCGGCGCCAACTGCAGGGCTACTACGCCGAGCCCGGTGAGGCGCAGATCGGCTACACCGTGCCCAACCTGCTCATCGAGTACGCCATGCGCAACACCTCGGTGCCGGTGGGGCCCTGGCGTGGCGTCAACACCAACCAGAACGGCATCTACCTGGAGTGTTTTCTCGACGAAGTGGCCAAGGCCGCGGGCCGCGACCCGCTGGAGTTTCGCCGGGCCCTGATGAGCAAGCACCCCAAGCACCTGGCCGTGCTGAACGCCGCGGCCGCCAAGGCCGGCTGGGGCCAGCCGCTGCCGGCGGGTGTGTTCCGCGGCATCGCGCAGTTCATGGGTTACGGCAGCTACAGCGCGGCCGTGGCCGAGGTCACGCTCAAGGGCAACGACGTGTCCGTCAAGCGCCTGGTGCTGGCCACCGACTGCGGCCACGCGCTCAACCCCGACCAGATCGCAGCCCAGGTCGAGGGCTCGGTGGCTTACGGTCTGGATTCGCTGCTCAGCGAATCCAGCGTGGCCCAGGGCCGCATCGTCGAGCGCAACTTCGACACCTACCCCATCGCCCGCCTGGCGCAGATGCCCAAGGTCGAAACCGTCATCCTGCAAAGCTATGACTTCTGGGGCGGTGTGGGCGAGCCCACCATCTGCGTGGTGGCGCCATCCATCATGAACGCCATCAGCGCCGCGCGCGGCAAGCCGGTGCGCAATCTGCCGCTGAAGTACGAGGGGCTGCGCGTGGTTTGATCGCAGTGGGGGGCAGGGGGCCGCGTTACTGGCTGCCCGCCGTTGACGGGCTGGCTCAGCCCCCCAAGTACGCCCCGCCATTCACATGCAGCACCTGCCCGGTGACAAAGCGCGCCCCGGGCCCGGCCAGGTAGGCCACGGCTTGCGCCACTTCGGCCGCCGTGCCGCGCCGGCCCAGCAAGGTGCTGTGCTTGGCGTGGTGCTTGGGCGCGCCTGAGGCACTGCTGGCTTTGCGCACGGTGTCGATGAGGCCGGGTGAAACACAGTTCACGGTGACGCCGGCTTCGGCCAGGTCGTGCGCCAGGGCGCGCGTCAGGCCCACCAGCCCGGCCTTGGCGGTGACCACGTGCACGCGGTCGGCCGCACCCGTGTGGGCAGTCAGGCCACCGATGTTGATGATGGCGCCTTGCGGTGAAGCCTTCAGCCACGGCAAGGCCGCCTGGCTGCAGAAGAACGCGCCGTCGAGCACCACGCGCAGGGCGTCGTGCCAGTCTTGTGCGGTGATGTCTGCCAGCGGCGCTTCGCGGCGGATGGCGGCGTTGTTCACCAGCACGTCCAGGCGGCCCCAGGCGTCTGTCACGGCGTCGACCATGGTGCGCACGCTGGCCTGGTCACCCACGTCGGCCACGGCCAGCATGGCGCTGCCGCCGGCGGCCTGGATCTCGTTGACCACCGCCTGGCCTTCATCGATGGAAGCGCGCACGTTGACCGCCACGGCGTGGCCACTGGCGGCCAGGGCCAGCGCAATCTCGCGGCCGATGTTGCGGCCGGCGCCGGTGACCAGGGCGACGGGTTGGGGGTGCGGTGCCATGGGCATCAGGTTTGAAGGCTTTGGGTGTGTAGGGCGGGCTGCTCGAACAGGCCATGCAGCTTCTTCGCCAGCGCCTCAGCCTGCACGCGCGGCAAGCCGCCGTGCACGCAGTTGGCGAAGAACTTGTGCTGCAAGTCGGCGTCGCTCAGCGGGTGCGCGGCGCCGCCCTTGAAGTAGGCCTGGCGGTGCTCGTGCACGGTGCCGTCATGCAGCGTCACCTTCACATGGCCGGTGAACTGCTTGGGGTAGAGGTTGGCCGGGTCGACCACGTAATGCACCTTGGCCGCCAGGGCCCGCAACTCGGCGCTTTGCGCGAGCTGGTCGGTGTACTCGCCCAGGCCCGCGTTGCCGCGCGCCAGCGCCACGGCAATGGCGTAGGGGATGCTGAACTTGGCGGCATACGCGTTCTGCGGTGCTTGCTTGGTGGCCAGCGGCTCCCACAGGCGGTGCACGATGCCTTCGGCGGTTTCGCAGTCGATGCGCGCGATCTGGTCCAGCGCAATGCCGCGCTGCGCCCAAGCGCGCGCGCAGTCGATGTAGGGGTGCGCCATGGTGCCGCAGGCATAGGGCTTGAAGGCGATGGTGGTCCACAGCCAGCGCTGGCCAAAGTCTTGCAGCAGGGCTTCGAAGTCGCCGTCGGCCGTGTTGGCGTAACCGTGAAAGAAACCGTGGCTGCCTTCAAACACGGTGCGCGGGCCCTCGAAGCCGGTCATCGCCAGACGCACTGCGCGGTAGCCGTTTTGCGCTGCAAAGCCGGGGTGCATGCGCTTGGTCCAGGCACCTTCGGCCAGGTATTCGATGATGCCGCCGGCCATGCTGCCGGCGACGCCGAAAGCGTGTGTCAGCGCCTTGTCGTCCAAGCGCAAGAGCGCACCCACGCCGGCCACGGCGCCCATCACGCCAAAGATGGCGGTGGGGTGGAAGCCGGCCTTGTGCACCTTCATCGGCGCCACGGCGCACAGGCGGCACATCACCTCGACGCCGATGGCAATGCCGCGCAGCACATCGGCGCCGCTGCTGCCGTGGCGTTGTGCCGCGGCCAGCACGGCGGGCACGACGACGGCGCCGGCGTGCACGGGGCCGCCCTCGTAGGTGTCGTCGAAGTCTTCGCCATGCGCGGCCGTGCCGTTGACAAAGGCCGCGCCTTCCGCACCCAGCGTCTCGCCAAAGCCGATTACGGTGCAGGGCCCGGGCTGGTCGATGGACTTGAGCGCGGCGTGCACATAGACCTCGTTGCGCGCGGCCACGCAGATGCCGGCGATGTCCAGCACCAGGCGGCGCGCCACCGCCAGCGCCAGTGGGTCGTCCTGCGGCCGGCTGGCCACGATGGCGCGCGACAGGCGCTGCGCGATGGCGTCCACAGGCAAGGCAGCGTTAGATGACAAGCTTCTTCTCCTTGGTCCCGAAGAACTCTTTCCACAGCGTGTAGGCGCTCAACAGCGCGGCCAGCACCAGCAGTGTCAGCGACACCTTGTCGGTGAGAAAGATCATCGCGTCGCCACCCGAAATCACCAGGCTGCGCCGGTAGTTGCTCTCCACCATGTAGCCCAGCACCAGGCCCAGCACCAGCGGCAGCACCGGCACTTTCAGCAAGCGCAGCAGGTAGCCGAACATTCCCACGCCAATGACGAGAAAGATGTCGAACACGCTCTGGTGGATGGCATACACGCCCGACATCACCAGCGCCAGGATGGCTGCGATGAGATACGGCTTGGGCCGGTTCACCAGCCAGATGCACGGCCCCAGGATGACCAGGCCCAGCAGCAGCATGGCGATGTTGGCGATGAACAAGCCGCCGTACAGGCCGTACACCACTTCAGGCGCCTTGGTGAACAACATGGGCCCGGGCTGCAGGCCGTGGATGAGAAAGCCGCCCAGCAAAATCGCCGCCGAATTGCTGCCCGGTATGCCCAGGCTGAGCAGCGGCACCAGCGCCGTGGCCGTGACCACGTTGTTGGCGCATTCGGGCGCGGCAATGCCCTCGGGCGAGCCGTGGCCAAACTCTTCAGGCTTCTTGGACCAGCGCCGCGCTTCCGAATAGGCCATGAAGGCCGCGATGGTGCCGCCCGCGCCCGGTGTCACGCCTTCCACGGTGCCAATCACCGCGCCGATGGCCTGCGGCTTGGCCAGGCGCTTGCTCATGGCCCAGTTGGGCAGCTTCAACCTGGCTTCGGACTTGTTGGCCTTGGCCCAGGCCGGCTCGGTGATCTGCACCAGCATCTCGGTGACGGCAAACAGCCCCACCATGATGAGAATGGGCTTGATGCCGCCCAGCAAGTCGGCCGAACCAAAAGTGAAGCGCGACACGCCACTGACCGGGTCGCTGCCGATGAAGGCAATCACCAGGCCGATGAGTGCGGCGATCAGCCCCTTCAGCAGCGATCCACCCGACAAGCCCGCAATCACGCTCAAGCCCAGGATGCCCAGCGAGAAGTAAGCCGCTGGCGTGAAGGCCAGCGCAATCTGCGCCAGCGGTTCGGTGGCCAGCACCAGCACCACCAGGCCAAACAGGCCGCCCCACAGGCCCGAGATGAGCGAAATACCTAACGCTTCACCGGCGCGGCCTTGCTGGGCCATGGCGTAGCCGTCCATCACCGTGGCCGAGGCCGAATTGGTGCCCGGTGTGCGGATCAGGATGGCCGGGATGCTGCCGCCGTACTCGGCGCCTACGTACACGCTGGCCAGCAGCACCAGCGCCGTGGTCGGGTCCATGCCGATGGTGAAGGGCAGCAGCAGCGCCATGGCAATCGACGGGCTGATGCCCGGCAACGCGCCGCCGAAGATGCCCCACATCACGCCGCCAAAGGCCGCGGTGATGACGGCGAACGAGGCCAACGAGCCCAGGGCTGAAAGCAAGCTGTCCATGCGTCAACCCCAGAGCGTGCCGGCGGGCATGCGCACTTGCAAAGCCCGATCGAAGATGGCCCACAGCAGCGGCCCGGCAGCCGCCGCGCAAGCAAACAAGGGCCAGCGCAGTGCCGCACCCGCCAGCGCGCCCACCGCAAGAAAGAGCAGGCTGACCGTCAGCGCATAACCCCACCAGGGCAGCAGCAGGCCGTAGCCGACGAGGATCAGCACCAGCCCGGTGGTGCGCAGCAGCGGCTCGCGCCAGGCGATGGGCGCGCCGGCTTCGTCGCTCGCCGGTGCCACGCCCATGAAGCTCTTGGCGAAGAGTGCAAGCGCTGCCACCAGCATGGTGATGCCCACGGCCTGAGGCACACCACCGGCGCCCACGGCGTCGGACAGCAGGCTGTCTTCGATGCCACGTGCCGCGGCGATGTACTGCAGCGCAAAGCCACCGGCCAGCAGCGCCAGCACGCGGTCGCGCTGGCGGTCGCCCCAGTTGAATGTCACTTGATCACACCGAGTTCTTTGAGCGAAGCGGTGATGTCAACAACGAATTGCGCCGTGAACTTGCGCGCTGCCTCGCGGCCCATCAGCACCGGGATCAGGTCTTCCTTGGTGTAGTCGGCCTTGTAGGCCGGCACTTCCAGCACCTTGCGCAGGGCGTCTTCCCAGGCCTTGGCGACCTCGTCGCTCACGCCCTTGGGTGCAGCGATGCCGCGGAACTTGGTCACCACCACGTTGAAGCCTTGCTCCTTGGCGGTGGGCAGGTTGGGCTTGCCGTCCAGGCGCTTGTCGCCCAGCACGGCCAGCAGGCGGATCTTGCCGGCCTCGAGCTGGCCGCGCAGTTCCTGCATCTCGCCGATGCCGATGTCGTAGGTGCCGTTGAGCACGCCGATCATCTGGTCGCCACCGCCGTCGTGCGGCACGATGGCGGCCTTCACCCCCGTGGTGCGCGCCAGCCGCTCCAACGCCAGGCGCTCCAGCGAAGCCGGGTTGGATGCGCCCCAGCGGCTCTTGCCCGGGTTGGCTTTGGCGAAGTTGATGACTTCGGCCAGTGTCTTGTACGGCGACTCGGTGCGCGTGTAGATGACCTCGGGGTCGAGGAAGACGATGGCGATCGGGTCCAGCCCGTCCCAGCCCACGGCGGGCTTGGACAGCAGCGTGGTCTGGATGTAGGTGGGCGTGGTGCCGTAGAAGACGCTGCCGTCGGGCTTGCCGCCGGCCACATGCGCCCCGGCGGTGGCGCCACTGCCGCCGCGGATGTTCTCCACCGCGAAGCTGGTCTTCATGATCGGGCCCAGGTGCTGGGCCAGCTCGCGCAGGAAAAGGTCGGTGCCGCCGCCGGGGCTGGAGTGTGTGACCAGGGTGACGCGGCTGGGCAGGGTCTGGGCTTGGGCGGTGGTGGCCAGGGCGGCCAAGGTGGCCAGCAGCGCGGTGGCGATGTGCAAGATCTTCATGGGCTTGTCTCCGTCGTGGCTTGTGGTTCAGGTGGCGGCGGCGATGAACTCGCGCACAGCCGGTTGCTGCGCCAGGCTCATGGCCAACTCCCAGGCGCGCGCGGTCTTGGCCGCGCCCAGCACGGGCTCGGCCTGGCCGGCGAACTTGGCGCGCAGTTGTGCGTTGCTCATGGGCCGCTGCACGCTGCCGATGGCGTGTTCAACAAACAGGTGCAGGGTGCGGCCGTCGGTGGTGGTGACGGTGAGGTCGGCGCTGGCCTCGTGGATGCTGTCGTCCACCACCGCGTCGACCTTGGCGCGCAGCGCCAGCACCTCGGGGCGGTTGACGACTTCGTCGGTGTACTCGTGCTCGCCCGCCTGGCCATACAGCAGACCCACAGCGCAGGAGTGGTAGACGCTGAACTTGCTCTCCAGCCCCGTGGCCGGTGTCTTCTTGCCGGTCAGCTCGAGCACCAGCGAATGCACGCGCAGCGTCAGCTTTTCAACGTCGCCCGCCTTCAGCCCGTGCTGGTCGCGCAGCTGCACGCAGCCGTCGATGCTGGGGTGGATGACGATGCCGCAGGCAAAGGGCTTGTAGGTGTTCAGCGCCGACTCCCAGCGCGTGCCCAGCTCGGTGCTGATCTCGCTCCAGTCGGTCTTGTCGGAAAAAACCTGCAGCAGCCCGCGCGGTGCTTCCAGCGCACGCTTGCTGGCCGTGTAGCCATGCTGGGCCATCAGCGCCGACATCAAGCCCACACGCGCCGCAGCGCCCGGGTGCAGCGGCTTGGTCATGGTGCCGAACTGTTCACGCAGGCCGGTGGGCTGCGAAGCGGCAATGCCGATGGCCATCTGCGTTTGCGCCACGCTCAGGCCCAGCAGGCGCGAACAAGCCGCCGCACTGCCCAGCATGCCGGTGGTGCCGGTGATGTGCCAGCCGCGGTCGTAGTGGTCGGGGTAGACGGCATTGCCGACACGGCAGCTCACCTCAATGCCGATGACCAGCGCGTCGATGACCTGGCGGCCGCTCAGCCCCAGGTGCTCGGCCAGTGCCAGCACCGCAGGCGCCACCGGGCCGGCAGGGTGGATGATGGTCTTGAGGTGCGTGTCGTCAAAGTCCCAGGTGTGCGAGCTGATGCCGTTGACCAGCGCCGCGCTGGCGATGTCGACCTTCTCGCTGCGCCCCAGCACGCTGGCTTGCGGCGCCGGCTGCAGCGTCTGCACGGCGGCAAGCACGGCGTCCACGGTCTCGTGGCGGCACGGCCCCACGGCACAGCCGGCCCAGTTGGCGAAGGTGCGGTGGGCTTCGGCCTCGACCGCATCGCTCCAGCCGCGCGAAGGGTGGTTGACGGCGAAGTCGGCCAGCAGCGCAGTGACAGCGGGGGCGTGGGCGTCGGCTTGACGGGTTTGGTTGCGGGCCATGCGGTCTTTCGAAGTGGGAAGGGCTGCCTCAAAGGCCTCCGAGCGTTTCTCTGATTGTTTCTCTATGTGGAACGTCGGTCCTTCATGATAGACGAACCCTGTATTAGGCCGAGCGTGCGCGGGGCTGTCAATGGGGCCGGGCCCCGGCCACGCGGCCAGGCAGCCACTTGTCGTTTCCCCGGGGGATCGCGGCTGGCGGGGCCTCGTGTAACCTAGCCGGGTGTTCGGGGGGTTGGGTTACAGGGGCGAGAGCGCACATGTCTGCCACAGGTTCAAGGAACAAGGTGCTGAACTTGAGCATGATGCATTGGCTGCGCGTGGCCGCGCTGGTCACGGCCGTGGGTGCTGCGCAGGGCGCGCTGGCGCAGTTCAGCATGGTGCCCGCACCGCTGTTGCCGGGCCCGCCGCGTGAATCGGCCGCCGAGATCGAAAAGGAGTACCGCATCGACGCCGCGCGGCACATCTACGCCGCCTACCCGATGCGCGTGTACCGCGGCAAGGTGCCGCCGCTGATCTATTCGGTGATGGTCGTCGAGACCGAGATCGACCTCGCCGGGCAGGTGCTGGCCGTCTACGTCGTGCGCAAGCCCGCCGCTGACGAGGTGGCGCCCTGGGTCGTGGCCATGATCCGCCGCGCCGCGCCCTTCCCGCCGCCAGTGCGCATGCCCGGTGGCAGCGTGCGCTACCTCGACATTTGGCTGGTCGACAAGTCAGGCCTGTTCCAGGTCGACACGCTCACCGAAGGCCAGCGCTGACGCTCACTGCCTGGCGCGTCGTTTCAGCCAGCGCATCAGCGCGCCCAGCACGGGCAGTTTTTCGTACAGCTCTTCGGCGGCGTCCCAATAGTCGCGGTGCAGGCTGATGCGCCCGTCGGGGGCCAGCACCAGGTGCGAGCCACCGCGGATGACTTGCTCGCCGCGTTGGAAGCGGCGCATGCGAAAGACGAAGTCCCAGCTCAGGAAGCATTGCGAGCCCTGCACGATGACCTCGCGCACCACGAAGCGCGGCGTGTCCAGCGAGGCGAACATGTGCTCGAACACGCCGCGTATGGCGGCCACGCCCACGACCTCGTTGAACGGGTCCTTGAAGCGCGCGTCTGTGGTGTAGATGTCGCCCAAGCGGGCCAGGTCGGGCGGCGCCAGGTGCTCAAAGAAGTGGGCGATGCGGCCTGCGGCTTCTTGCATCACAGCCCCGTGGGGCGCCGCACGGCGGCGAAGTAGGCACCGTAACCCAAATACCGCAGGGCCTTGAGCCACAGCGTGAAGCGCTTGGGGAAGTGGATCTCGAACTCGCCCTTGCGCCAGCCCTTCTCGATCTCGACGGCAGCCTGCGCCGGGGTGATGAGCGCCGGCATCTTGAACTCGTTTCCTGCCGTCAGCGGCGTTTCGACGAATCCCGGGTTGATGACCGACACGCCCAGGCCCAGCGGATGCAGGTCCAGGTACAGCGTTTCGGCCAGGTTGATGAGCGCGGCCTTGGTCGGCCCATAGGCCAGCGACTTGGGCAGGCCGCGGTAGCCTGCCACGCTGGACACCAGGCTGATGTGCCCGCCGCGGCCGTCGCGGGCCTGCGCCAGCAACTGCGGCAGCACGGCGTCCAGCAGATACAGCGCACCGACCTGGTTGACCTGCACGTGGCGCAGCGCCACGTCGAGCTTGAACTCGGTGGCGCGCATCTCGGCGTAGGTGCCGGCGCAGTACATCACCAGGTCGATGCCGCCGTGGCTGGCCACGATCTGTGCCGCGGCGGCATGCATTGCGGCGCGGTCGGTGGCGTCCAGCGGCAGCGCCAGGCTGCCGGCATGGGCGGCCGCGAAGGCATCGAGCGGCGCGCGGCTGCGGGCAGACACCACCACGCGGGCGCCTCGTTCATGCAGCAACTGCGCCGTGGCGTGGCCGATGCCGCTGGAGGCACCCACCAGCCAGGCGGTCTTGCCGGACCAGTTGTCGATAACGGGATTCAGGGCCATGCGCAGATCACTTCTTGTAGAACGACAAGGCGACTTCACCCAGGCGGATGCCGAACTCGCTCATCACGGCCTTGTTGAGCATCACGGGCTCGTCCATCAGGAACATCCAGTCGTCGAACTGCACCTCGTAGGTCTTGCCGTCCACGGGCAGGCTCAGCGTGTAGCGCCAGTTCAGCGCATTGCCCGCGGCCACGCCGGTGGCGACACCCACCACGTCGTCGGCGCGCCCGCTCCAGCGGCCGCTAGCTTCGTCGGTGAGCCGCCACACGCGGCGCTCGGTGGTGCCGTCGCTGTAGGTGAAGCGTTCGTCCAGCACGCCTTGTGGGCCCTGCCAGGTGCCCGTTATCTGCACCACGAAGCGGCGCGCCACCTTGCCGTTGCGGTCGGTGAAGATGCCGTGGGCGACGAGTTCGCCGTTGAAGTAGGTCTTCAGGTCCAGCACGGGCTTCTCGGCGGCGTCGTCGGCCGGGGTGGGCCCGGCGCAACCGGCCAGTGCGGCGGCGGCCATCAGCAAGGCAATGCGGCGTTTCATGAACTTCCTTCAATGGGGATTTGCTGTTCGGGGCGTATCCAGCGGGTTTAGAGCAAAGCCGCCGCCATGAGCTTGAGCGCGCACTGCAGCAGGCAGTAGGCGACGGTCAGCGCCTGCAGCGAGGTCTCGTCGCGCCCGCCCGGCGCGTAGCCGAACTGGCCCAGCAAGGGCAGTGCGATGCCGGCGGCCAGCGCCAGGTTGAGCTTGGTAGCGAAGTTCCACCAGCCGAAGTAGCCGCCCTCCAGCCGCTGGCCGTGGCCGGCGCGCTGGATGACGCCGGCCAGCAGCGCGCCGGGCAGCGTCAGGTCCGCACCCAGCGCCACGCCGCTGGCGATGCACACCAGCGTGAAGCCCACCACGTCGCCCGCGCCCAGCATGGCCGACCAGGCAAAGGTGACGATGGCCAGCAGCATGCCGGCCAGCCACGTGCGCGCCAGGCCCCAGCGCGCTACCAGGCGCAGCCACAGGGGCATGGACAAGGCGCCGGCGGCAAAGTAGCTGGCCAGGAACAAGGGCTCGAAGGCGGGTGCCTGCAGCCGGTCGCGGATGAGGAACAGCACCAGCGTCGCTGGCACGGCACTGGCCACACCGTTGACGAGGTAGATCAACAGCAAGCGCCGAAAGGCCGGCGTGGCCAGCGGTTCGGACATGCCCGGGCGCGGCCCCGTGTCGGCGCCGATACGTGGCTGCGGCGCGCGCGCCAGCAAGGCCAGGCCCAGCACCAGCAACACCGCAAACACCACGCTGGCGACAGACAGCCCCGCCACCGAGGGCAGCACGCTGGCCACCAGCACGCCCACCAGCGCCAGGCCTTCGCGCCACGACACGATGCGCGCGCGCTGGCCTTCGTCGCCGCCCAGCCGCGCGCCCCAGGCCTGGTGCGCGACCGACAGTGCGCTGTAGCCCGCGTAGGTGATCACCAAAGACGCCCCCGCCCAGGCGAGCAGCGCGGAGGGCTCGCGCG
>JANOLY010000043.1:0-3556 GCA_031420055.1 Burkholderiales bacterium
CCAGCCCGTGCGCTCATTGCCGGCAGTGACGATGTCTTCGCACAGCAGCCGCCGGTCAGGAAACTGCTGCAGTGTTTCCAGCGTGCCGCGCACCACCGCGTCCACGCCCTGGCTGGTGCCGCCGGGGGTGATGACGGCGCAATCTGCGCTGTAGTAACGGTGGATGCTGCCCACCTGCCGGCCTTCCCAGATGCGCGCGGTGATGACGCGGATGTAGTCGTCCAGGCCCGTGAATTCGGCGTCGAAGCCAGGCAGTGCGGCGTGGGCTGCGTCGGTCGCGGACAAGCTCATGCGGGCAGCCTCGCCGACGAACGCACCACCAGCCGGGTCGGCACGACCACGTGGTCGCGCGTCACGGCGTCGTCTTCCAGCTGCTGCAGCAGCATCTGCACGGTGGCTTCGATCATGGGCACGGTGTCCTGCTGCACGGTGGTCAGCCGGTAGGCGCCCCAGTCGGCCTGCGGCACGTTGTCGAAGCCCACCACCGACACGTCCTCAGGCACGCGCAGGCCGAACGCGCCACGCAGCGTGTCGATGGCGGCGAAGGCCATGTGGTCGCTGGCGACGAACAGCGCGTCGGGCCGCTCGCTGCTGGCCACCAGGCTGCCGAAAAGTTCTTGTGTGGCGACGGCGGCACGGTCGAACTCGTAGTTGCCCACGGCACGCGCCACCACGCGCAAGCCACGCTCGGCCAGGCCGGCGCGCAGGCCTTCTTCGCGGTCGTGGTTGGTTGACGAGTCTTCGGCCCCTGCGATGTAAGCCACGCGCTGGTGGCCACCGTCGGCCAGGAAATGCGCCACCGCGCGGCCGCCGCCCAAGTTGTCTGAACTGACCGTGCTGATGCGCCCCTTGATGCTGGTGCGGTTGAACATCACCACGGGGATGCGCGCATCGGCAATCTCTTGCGCCAGCCCCGACGACAGGTGCGTGGACGCCATCACGATGCCGTCGACCTGGTAGCGCAGCAGTTCCACCAGCAGTTCGTCGGCGTCTTCGGTTTCGGTGACGAACAGCAGCACGTGGTAGCCGTCCTTCTGCAGTCGCTGCGAAAGCGTTTCGATGACCACCGGGTAGAACTGGTTCTGCAGGTTCGACAGCACCACGGCGATCATGCGGCTGCGCCGGGTGCTGAGCGTGCTGGCGATGGCGTTGGGCCGGTAGCCCAGCTTGCGCGCTGCTTCCAGCACCCGCGCACGGGTCTCGGGAGCCACACTGGCGCCCGGCGTGAAGCTGCGGCTCACGGCCGACTGCGACACCTCGGCCAGGCGCGCCACGTCGATGGAGGTCACGTTGTGTCGGGTCACGGGTGGCGGCATGCGGCGGTGAATGCGGTGAATGTCGGGGTTGTCGATCATGCCGCCGTCCAGCCGCCATCGACCATCAGGGCCGAACCCGTGACCATCGCGGCGGCGTCGCCGGCCAGGAACAGCACCGCGCCCATCACGTCTTCCACTTGCCCGACGCGGCCGAGTGCGATCTTGCCCAGCACCTGCTCGCGGAATGCGGGTGCGGCCAGCCAGTCGTGCGTCATCGGCGTGTCGATGAAGGTGGGGCACACGGTGTTGACGCGGATGCCATGCGGCCCGAGTTCCAGCGCCAGCGCCTTGCTCATGCCTTCCAGCGCGTGCTTGGTGGTGCAGTAGACGCTGCGGTTCACGCCGCCCACATGCCCCATCTGCGACGACATCATCACGATGCTGCCGGGCAGGCCGGCCGTTTTCAGGCCGCGGGCGACGGCGCGGGCGACGAAGAACGCCGCCTTCACGTTCAGCGCCAGCAGTGCGTCGACGTCGTCTTCGGTGACCTCGTCGAAAGGCTTGGGGCGGTTGGTGCCGGCGTTGTTGACCAGCACCTGGAGCGGGCCGTGTTGGTTACCGATGTCGGCCACGGCACGGCCCACCGCGGCGCTGTCGGTCACGTCCAGCACGAGTGCGTGGGCACGGTCGCCGCGCTCGCGCAGGGCGGCAGCCGCAGCCTGCACTTCACCCGCGCTGCGCGCTGCCAGCCAGACCTCGGCGCCGGCTTCGCACAGCGCCGCCGCACACGCCAGGCCCAGCCCGCGTCCGGCGCCGGTAACCAACGCGCGGCGGCCGTCCAGGCGCAGGCTGGGGGTGCGGGGCAGGGGCGCAGTCGTGGCCATAGCAGATCAGCTTTGTGCCGGCACCGGCTGGTACCACGGCAAGTCAGGCTGGTTGCCATACCGCCGCACGCGCAGATTGGCCTGTTCGCCGTGGCCGGCGAAATTTTCCATGTGGCACAGCCGCGAACACACCGCGCCGATGGCCGCGCTGGCCTCGTCGGTCAGCACGCGCTGGTAGGTGCAGGTCTTCAGGAACTTGCCCACCCACAAACCGCCGGTATAGCGCGCGTTCCTGTTGGTGGGCAGGGTGTGGTTGGTGCCGATGCACTTGTCGCCGAAGCTGACGTTGGTGCGTGGCCCCAGGAACAACGCGCCGTAATTCGTCATGCGCTGCAGGAACCAGTCGGGGTCGCGTGTCATCACCTGGACGTGTTCGCTGGCGATGCGGTCGGCCTCGGCCAGCATCTCCTCGTCCGTGTCGCAGACGATGACTTCGCCGTGCTCTGCCCAGGCCTGGCGTGCGATGCCGGCGGTGGGCAGGATGCGTAGCTGGCGTTCAACTTCGGCCATCGTGTCGCGAGCCAACTTTTCGCTGGTGGTCAGCAGCACAGCGGGCGATGTCGGGCCGTGCTCGGCCTGGCCCAGCAGGTCCACCGCGCACATCTCGCCGTCCACCGTGTCGTCGGCAATCACCAGGGTTTCGGTGGGGCCGGCAAACAGGTCGATGCCGACGCGGCCATACAGCTGCCGTTTGGCTTCGGCCACATACATGTTGCCCGGGCCGACCAGCATGTCGACTGCTCTTACGCTTTCAGTGCCGATGGCCATGGCGGCCACGGCTTGCACGCCGCCCAGCACGAGGATCTGATCAGCCCCGGCAAAGTGCATGGCCGCGACGATGGCCGGGTGCGGTGCGCCCTGGTAAGGCGGCGCGGTGGAGACGATGCGCTTGACACCGGCCACCTTGGCCGTCAGCACGCTCATGTGGGCCGAGGCGATCAGCGGGTACTTGCCGCCCGGCACATAGCAACCCACCGCGTTGACAGGTATGTGCTTGTGGCCCAGCACCACACCGGGAAGCGTTTCGACCTCCACGTCTTTCATGCTGTCGCGTTGAATCTGGGCGAAGTTGCGTACCTGCTTTTGGGCGAAGTGGATGTCTTCCACCTCGCGCGGCGACAGCTTCTTCACCGCCGCTTCGATGTCGGCTTGCGACAGCGTGAAGTCGGCCGGATCCCACTGATCGAACTGGCGCGAGTAGTGCCGCACGGCGTCGTCGCCACGGGCTTCGATGTCTTTCAAGATGCCTTCGACGGTGCTGCGCACCTTGGCGTCGGCATCGGCGTGGGCGGCGGCGCTTTGGCCGCGTTTGAGGTGGCGGATCATGGCAGGTGCGGTGCGTGGGTGTGATGGGGAATTGTCAAGAATGCACAGTAGGGTGCATGCGCATGCAATGCTGATTGCCGCATCCGGACG